>JBIKTT010000572.1:0-10658 GCA_044347925.1 Phycisphaerales bacterium | reverse complement strand
GGTTTTGACACCTAGTCTCAAAAAACGCGGCTGGTGTCGAACGCAATCTGCCTACAATAAACCCGCACGCAATTCGCAATAAAATCGCCTATGGCAAGCACTAGTAAGCTGACTGCTCGGGGACCGTCCGCGCCGTTTGCAAAAGCGCTGGGCTGTTCTGTCCGATCACTTGCAGAATGGAAACGCCGGGAGGGTTTTCCAATCGACGGCACGCCCGAGGAGGTGCGGGAGTGGCTGGATCAGAACGGTCTGGGCCGGTCTTACACGTCGGCAGAGTCGGGCGACCTGCGCGAACTCAAGGCCGAATCGCTCAAGCGTGACATCGCGCTGAAGGATCAGCGCCTCGCCGCAATGCGGGGCGAACTGGTCGACCGCGACGTGATGCGCGCGATGCTGCGCACGCTCGGTCAGAAGTGGGATCTGCTGCTCCGGCTTAAGCTGGAAGTCGAGCTAGGGCCGCGCGTCGCTGGGAAGTCCGCAGCCGAGGCGAACGTCGAAGGCTCGCGCATCCTGGACGAAATCCGCGAGGTCGTGAACGCCAACCTAGCCCGCTTCGAACCGGACGTGATCAAACAGTCCAAGTCGAGCGCGGGCAGCGTGGAGGCGTGATGACACCACAACTCCGTCCCGGCGACATCGTGACATTCCGTGACAGCGAAGACCGGACGGTCTACGTCGTTGAGCGCGACCAGGACAGCCTAGGTCACGTTGACATCACGCCACTTATCGCAGACCCGGACGGCCCGCGCGTGGTGCGGACGGTGCCGGTTAGGACAGTCCAGCGCATACCGTGACCGCCGACACCGAGCTAGAGCATCTCCGTCTTCCCCAGCCCGACCGCGCGCCGATCTACGACTGGGCGAGGCGTCACGTTCAGTTGCCCGAGTCCTACGCCACGCCGGGACCGTTCAACGTCAGACTGTCCCCGTGGCTAATCCCGATCTTCGACGCCCTGCGCAATCCGCTTGTGCGCCGCGTGCATTTCCGCAAAGCCGTTCAGATCGGCGGCACCTTGGTTGCCGACGTCTGGCTGCCGTGGATCATCGCGAACGATCCCGGCCCGATTAGCTGGACGATGCAGACCGACGACATGGTGGAGCGGCACGCGAAAACGCGGCTCTGGCCTCTGCTGGAACGGTGCCGACCAGTCGCGGAAATGCTGCCTAAGCCGGGGCCGCACCGGACCACGACGGAGATTTACTTCGGCGGGTTCTTCCTGACCCTGAACGCGGCTAACCTGTCCACGCAGCAGTCCCAGTCGATCCGCTACAAAATCAACGACGAGATATGGCTTCCGCGCTGGCAGGAAGTTTACGGTCACGCCGTCGCGCGCGTGTCCAAGTTTGAAGAAGTCGGGCGCTCCAAGATCTACAACGTCAGCCAAGCACCGGTCATGGACGAACAGACCGGGAATGTTGAGCACGCTTCCTTCATGAGCGGCAATCAGCAGGAGTGGTTCGCGGAGTGTCCGTCCTGCCGCAAGCCGCATCCGGTCACGTTCGACCAACGCAGCGACGACCGCCGCGCCGGAGTAGTCTGGGACCGCGCAGCGAAGCGCGATGACGGATCATGGGACGTTGCGCGCGCGGTTGAGTCCACCCGCTTCCGGTGCGTCCACTGCGGCGCAGAGCAGCCCGACGCCGACGCGACGCGCGAGGGGTGGAAGAAGACCGGACGATTCATCGCGCAACGGTCCGACGCCCAGCCCGAGAACAAGTCATTCCGCATTGAGGCCGTCGTGGCCCGTCCGATGCGGCTCCTGGTCGAAGAGTTCTGCGAGGCCGAGAATCACGCGCTTCGCACCGGCGACGATCAGGCCCGGATTGACTTCCGCACGAAGCGCGAGTGTCGCCCGTGGCTGGTGCTGAAGAAGACGATCAACCTCTTCGCGGCGAAGGAGTCCAATTACACGACCGCGCAGTACAAGGCAGGCGAGAAGATCCCAGACGAGGCTTTGCGGCTCATGGCGATCGACCGCCAGCAGGATCACTGGTGGGTTGAGATCGGCGCGTTCAGCACGGCGACGGGCCCGCGCTATCGTCAACTGTGGTTCGGTCGCGTGGACACGCGCGACCAGTTGCGCTCCATGCAAGCGCTTTATCACGTCGCGGACGCCTGTGTTGCGCAGGACAGGGGATACCGTCCCGCCGACGTGGACCGGGACTGTGCGGAGTTCGGCTGGCGTGGCATGCGCGGATACGGTCGGAAGACGTGGACCATGCGCGACGAGAACACGGACACTCTGGTTAACTTCCCGTTCTCAGATCCGAAAACGTCCGACTATCGCGGCGGTGATGTGTTCTTCTACGAGTGGTCCGGTGACTACTTCAAGGACGTCCTCGCCGCTGCGCTCGATGGCAAGGGTGACCTGAAGTGGGAGCTACCCGCCGACGTCAATCCGCTTTACATCGAGCATCTCAAGGGCGAATCAAAGGTTGAGATCCGCGCGGGCGTGTGGGAGTGGCGCGAGGTGCGCAGCAACGCGCCCAACCACGGACTAGACACGTCGGCCATGCTCCTGTGCATGGCGACGATTGCAGGAGTGATCCGCTATCAGCCGCCGCACAAGAATTAGTTTCCGCTAGCGCCGACCTCCCCGGCCCGCTTGGACGTTTGACGCCTAAGCATGGGAGGAGACAACCCGTTCGAAGGCTTAGACGGCGCAACGCTGGCCACGCTCAAAACCGAAACGCTCGCGGCTGTCCGCGCGTGTCTGGTCAACTCCTCGTACAGTCTCAACGGGAAGAGCGTGACCCGCGCCGACCTCGGGCGGCTCACGACGATGCTGGGTCAGATTCAGGCGGCGATTGACTACCAGTCCGGCGCAACGACGGATGTGACGTTCGTATCATTCAACGGCAACTGATCATGGACTCTTTCGACGCAACCAAAGTCATTCAGACCGCGCCGTGGCTGGATCGCGCAATCGCAGCCGTTGCGCCGTCGTGGGGGCTGAAGCGCCTTGAGTCGCGCGTACAGGCGGCGCTGTTCAGCTACAACGCAGCGCAGACTAATCGGCTGTACGCACCGAAGCAGTACGGTACGCCGAGCGAGTCGGGCGCGACGGTGCGGGACCGCATCGTGATGATGTGGGAGGCGCGCGACCTGGTCGAGAACTTCCCCGAGGCGCGCGAGATTTCCCGCAAGTTCGGCAACTACCTCACCCCGCATGAGTACAGCCCGACCACGGGTGACCGTGATTATAACGGCATCGTCTCGGAGTACTTTCACAACTGGTGCCGGTACTGCGACTTTACCGGACGGCACACGTTCAAAAAGCTAGTCCAACTCGCCGCAGAGAATCGCCCCGTAGACGGTGACTGCGGCTTTGCGATCCGGCGCGTTGACGGCGAACTCAAGATTCAACTGATCAGCGGCACGCGAATTGGTAACCCGCTGGACATCGGAGCGCAGGCCGAGAACTATTTCCAAGGCGTGGTGACCGACGAGTACGGCAGGCCGGTAGCGTACCGGATCTTTCGAGTCACGCGCGAAGGGCAGTACACCGACCCGGAAGACATCGCCGCCGCCAACTTCGTCCACTACTTCGACCCGTTCCGCGCTGACCAGTACCGGGGCGTTACGGACTTTCACGCTGCGATCCGAACCGCGCGGATGCTGTACGAGATCCTCGAGGCCGAGAAAGCGGGCGTCCGGTTCGCCTCGCAGCAAGCCGCGCTGGTCTTCTCTGACCGTGGCACCGCGAACAGTCGTAATCTGTTCACGCCGAATCCGGCCTCGACGCTCGCGAACGGTCAACAGCAGAAGAACGAGCAGAGCGAGATCGGGAACATCCGGTACTTTGGGACGGCGGATAAGGTCGAGGTCATGCCCGCTCGCCCCTCGGCAGCGTTCGCCGGATTCGTGCAACACCTGATGCACGAGATCGCAATCGGCGTTGGCATCCCCGAGGGCGTCTTGTTCGGCACGCAGAATTACAAGGGACCGTCAGTCCGCGCCGACTTCGCCGCCGCTGATCGGGTATTCACGCGGCATCAGGGGATCTTGCAGGACAAGGTACTCGATCCGATCAAGAACATGGTGATCCTTGACGCGATCAGTCGCGACGAGATTCCTGCGCCTCCGCGCAAGTCAGGCGAAACCGTGGTGCAGGCGCTCAAGCGTGCGACGCGCGGTGAGTGGCGATTCCCCGCAAAGCTGACCATCGACATCGGGCGCGAAAGTGCGGCGAACCTGAACGAAAACAGGCAGGGCGCGAAGAGCCTCCAGGAGATCGCAGCCGAGGAAGGCACGGACGCTTTCGGTCGATTGGAGCAGATCGCGATTGAGGCGAGCTACGTTTCCGAGTTGGCGAAAACGTACAACGTGCCGGAGACCGCGATTCGCCTAGTCACGAACTCACTTCCCCAGACTGCCGCAGCCGCCGCAGCGGTGGGCGAGAAGGCGGGAGAGGATGCCGCCGCCGCTCAGGTTGCGAGCACGAAGGACAGCAGCGCCGAGCCTGCGCCGTCTGACACCGCGCTGGATGATTCGCGCATCGTAATCGACTTTGCCGAGGACGGCTACGTGCCGAATGACTCAATGGTGAGTAACGCCAAGCGGGCTCTTGAAGTGCGCGAGTCCAAGCCGGCATCGGAACGCGGCATGACTTCGGTCGGCCTCGCGCGGGCGCGCGACATTATCAACAAGCGTGCGCTGTCCGAGGACACCGTGCGCCGGATGAAGGCATACTTTGACCGCCACGAAGTAGACAAGCAGGGCGAGACGTGGGACGACCAGGGCAAGGGCTGGCAGGCTTGGAACGGCTGGGGCGGCGACGCTGGGCAGACGTGGGCGAACGCGATTGTTGAGCGGCTCAACCGTCGCGAGAACAGCGCTGACGTTTCCCGCGTTGAACTGCGCGGCGATGTCGAGGCGAGCTTCGCGCAACGTCGGCTGAACTCCAAGGATTGGCTCGCGAGTCTCGCGGCCATGCGGAACGAACCGAAGCCGTAACGATGGACACTCAACAGCAGATTGACCACCTGATCTCGCTTGCGATTGAGCAGCGCGAGGAACTGTCGCGGCTGGACAAGCTTGTTCCGTCTTTGCGCACGCAGCTGCGGTCCGAGGTTGAACTCGCAATGGAGACCGTCGAACCGCAGTTGCGGTCCGACCTGTCCGAGTTCTGCGCGCAGACGACCGAGCAGCAGATTGCAGCTCTGCGCAGTTCGATCCCGACCACGCCGGAACAGATAGACGCCGCACTCGCCAGCAAAGTAACGCAGGCTCGCGTTGACCTCGCCGCGTCCACGTCGGAGCGGTTCAGCGCGGCGGTGTCCGCGATTGACTCGCGCGTGGCTGATCGGATCGCGGCAGTTGTTTCCAAGCTGGAAAGTGCTGCGCTGACGCAACAGGCCGAGCGTGAGCAGGACCGCGCTGCGTTCGCGCAGCTTGAGCAGAACGTCGAGGAACTGAAGCGGATCCGCTCCGAGTTCGCCGTTGGTGACAAGATCAACCCGCGCGGTCGCTGGCAGGCTGGCGTGACCTACAACCGGCTGGATATCGTACTGCTCAACGGGTCGAGCTATTTGGCTACCGAGGTGACCAGCGAGCGCCCGAGTCCGACCGCCCGCGGTTGGCAACTCCTGGCGCAGCGCGGTGCAGGCGGCGGCGGGTCCGGTTCGCTGGTGGATCTGACCGGCCCGGGCACGGCGGGGCAACTCCTGATCAGCACCGGCGCGGGCTTCGTCCCGGCCAACCTCACCGCAGGCGCGGGCATCATCATCACCGAAGGGCCAGGGTCGATCACGCTTGAATCGACCGGAGGCGGCGGCGGTGGATCCGGCACAGTCACGCGCGTTGCAGTTACGACCGACGCTAACCTTGCCGTGACTGGTTCGCCCATCACGACCTCGGGCACGTTCGCGCTGTCGCTGACGAATACGACCGTCACGGCTGGGAGCTACGGCGCAGCGGGCAGCGTCGGCACGTTCACCGTTGACGCGAAAGGCCGACTCACCGCAGCGGCGAACGTCGCGGTTTCGATCACGTCCGGGCAGATCTCGGACGGCGTGGTGCGCTCGCTCTTCGGCAAGCAAGGCGTGCTCACGTCACTCAGCTATGCCGACTTCGACACGGGCGCGACTCCTGCGGCTGCCGCTGTCGGGCGCGTCCGCTACCTCGCCGCCGAGGGCACGCTAGATCTGGGCCTCGCTGGCGGCAACGTGGACGCGCTGCTTGGCGTCGATAACCACGTCTACAGCTACAACCCGAGCGGCAATGCGCTGTCTAAGGGCCAGGTCGTCATCGTCACGGGGTCGAGCGGAACGCGGCTATCTGTTACGCCCGGTCTCGCTACGTCCGACGCAACCAGCGCGCAGACGATCGGTCTTGTAGCAGAGGCAATCAGCAACAACCAGAGCGGCTGGGTACTGACTAAGGGTCTGCTGAAGGCCATCAACACCAACGCATTCAACGAGGGCGACACGCTCTATCTGTCTGCGGTCACGCCCGGCGCGATTACGAACGTGCGCCCGACTGCGCCTAATCACGGCGTGCGCGTCGGGTACTGCATCAAGAAAGCGGGCGTGGCTGACGGCATCATTTACGTTGATCCGCTGAACGGAATTGAACTGGACGAGCTGCACGATGTGTTGATCTCGTCGCTGACCGGCAACGATTCGCTTTTCTACGATGCCGTAGATCAACGCTGGGAGAACCGGACGCCATCGGCTGCGCGTACTGCGCTCGGCCTCGGGACGGCATCGACGCGCAACATTTCGGACGGAACTGCTTCGCCTTCTGGTGGAGTGGACCGCGACATCTACCTCCAATACACATAAGCCATGGCCGACAACGTAGGATATACACCAGGATCAGGCGCAACAGTCGCAGCCGACGAGATCAGCGGCGTGCTGTTCCAGCGCGTGAAGGTCGCGCACGGCGCAGACGGATCTGCCGTGGACACGTCCGCAGCGAATCCGCTTCCAGTCGATGTTAACGGCGAACTCGTCGAAGCGGTCGAGGCGCTGCGCATGGCGGTTCAGTCGCTCACTCGCACGCTCGGCCTCGTTCAGCCCGACACCGCCGCCCGTATGCGCGTCGTGATCGACGCGATCACGTCCGGCCTCACTCTCTCAACGATCAGCACCGTCAGCACGCTCACGACCTGTTCGACGCTCACGAATCAAACCCAGATCGGCAGCAATCCCGCCAACGATCAAATTCCCGCGCTGATGCGCATGGCCGCTGACTCCGCGCGCCGCAACATTTCAACCAGCTAACTCACCATGCCCACGACCAACGGTAACCGAAAGATTCTCGACCTCAAGCGGTGGGAGTTCTGCACTCCTGCACCGCAGGCGACAGCAGCCGCGCACTTCGTCGTCTCATCGCGTCACTTTCGCCAACAGCAGTTGCTCGTTTCGAGTAACACCGCAGCGCATATGTACAACCCCAACGAGGACGGATGGGCGCAAGTTCCGTCGCCCGCGCTCGCGGGTACGTTCGGCGCTGGTGCGTCGGGCGTGGCCGGATCGTTCTCGACCGGGACGACCGTTGCCGCGTCTTCGCTGACTGCCACGGCTGGCACCACGACGAGCATCACCACGAACCAGACGCTCGCGCGCGACCTGCGCGGCTACTCGGTGTACTTCGTCGGCGGCACGAACGCGGGGCGGTTGAAGACCATCGCGAGCAACACCATCGGCACGAACGCCGTGATTACTTTTGAAGGCGCAGCCGAGGCGGTCGCGTTCGACAATACGTCACAGTTCCGCCTGAAGACTCCGGTCTTCTTCGTCGTCGGCGCTGGCACGCTCGCCGCTGGTTCGTTCCGCAAATACTGCTTCGCCACGAACACTTGGACCACGCTGGCGATCACGGGCCTGCCCGCGTCGCTCGCGACGGACGGCAAGCTCGTGTCCACTCCCGCGTGGATTGATTCGGGCTTCAATTCTTTCGCCACGGGCACCGCGACGGCGGGAGCCTCTACGACATTGACCAATTCCGCGAAGACGTGGACGACGAACCAATGGACGAATTCCCAACTGCGCATCAACGCTGGAACGGGCGCAGGACAGATCCGCACCGTTGCCAGCAACACGGGCACCGTCCTCACGGTCAGCGCCGCTTGGACCGTAACGCCGGACGCCACGTCGCAATACTCACTAGAGGGCAACGACGATTTCATTTACTACCTCGGAAACAATGCCGTGACGATGTACCGTTACAGCATCGTCGGCAACACGTGGAGCACGCTCTCGCCTGTCGCTGCTCGCGGCGGCGCTCCCACGACGGGCATGGGAGCTAGCTGGGTCTGGGACGCGTCGGCGAGCGACTGGACGAACGAGAGCGCGATTCTCAACGGGCGCTATATCTACTCTTTCCGTGGTGCAGCCGGTGCGCTACTCGACCGCTACGACATCGCTGGAAACACTTGGGCCGCGATTACCTACGCGCCCGCGACCGAAACGTTCACGACAGGCACGAAGTACACCTATCACGGAAACTTCATTTACATCCATAAGGACGCGACGGGCCGCTGGTTCCGCCACGACGTGACCACGTCGTCGCAGGACGGCTGGAACACCATGCTATACACGCAGGGCGCAGCAGTGCTGGGCGATACGTCGTTTGACGTGACATACAAAGACGGCGCAACGGAGATCGTCTACGTCCATATGATTCTGAACACGTCAGCCGTGATGCTGCGGCAGATGGTTATTTAATCCCATGAGCGTTTCCGACCTTATCGCGCTGCTGAAACGGCGCCTAGTTTATCTCGGGCACCTGCGCACGTCGGCAGTCGCCATCGGTGACCTCGCGCAGGTTGACCGCATCGACACAGAAGTGGCCGAAACCCAATCGACGCTGAACCGTCTTGAGTCGCTGTAATGCTGTTAACACTACTAGGCCCGCAGGGAACACCGCCGCCCGTCACGGCGGTGAAGGTCTGGCTGAACGTGTCCGGGGTGTGGAAAGAGTGCGTCGTCTGGATCAACGTCGGCGGGACATGGAAGGTCGTAACGACGTGGCTCAACGTCGGCGGCACGTGGAAATGATCCGGGCCGCGCAGGCTTTGACAGTCCGCGCCCGTCCATGCTCAAGCTGATCACTCGCATCGCTGGATGGTTTCTCCCGTACCCGCAAGGCTGGGTGCAAGTCTGGATTGGTCGTCGCGGTCGTGGGCCGCGCGCGGACATGATTTATCGCGGCATCGAAGTAGACGGCGAGCGTTACCTGTTCACCGTTGAGGCAGTCGAACACGCACGGGAGCGCGCCGCGAAGCTCTGGCATCCGTGAACCTGCACTTTCTGTCCGGCATTCCCCGGTCTGGTTCGACCGTGCTCGCGGCGGTTCTGAACCAGCATCCGCAGCTGCACGTGTCCACGACGAGCGGGCTTGTCTTCGCCCTCGATGGACTGGCGAACACGTGGCACAGCACGCCGCTCCTGCTCCAGAACGATCCCGACCGCGCCCGCCTCGCTGCGGCCATGCGCGGCCTGATCAGCGGGTACTACGGCGAACAGTCCAAGCCTGCCGTGCTCGATAAGTCGCGGGGCTGGCCTGTGCCGATCATCATGCAGGCGATGCGCCAGGTTCTTGGTCGGCGTCCGCGCATCGTGGCCACGGTCAGATCAATCCCGGACTGCATGGCGTCATTCGTCCGCATCGCAAAGCCGGACAACCTCGACGAGTGGATGGACCGGGGCGAACTGGCAACGCATCTCAAAGCGGCGTATCAGTCATTGCGGGCCGGATACGAGCACGACCGGGAAAGCTTTCTGATCGTGGAGTACGACGACCTCATGGCAGACCCACGCGGTCAACTCTCGCGCGTGCATGAGTTCCTCGGCCTCGACCCGTTCACGCACGATCTGGACCGGATCGACGGCGAGCCATTCAAGGAAGACGACGAGGGAATACACGGTTATGCCGGACTGCACAACGTGCGGCCGAAGTTGGCCCGCGCTGCCACGCCGGATCCGCGCGAGGTGCTGCGGCACCACTACGCGCGATTCTGTCAGCCCGAGTTCTGGCTTGATCAGCCGCGCACCAAGCCGGAACCGGATCTCTTAGATCTGCAACTCGCCGCCGCAAAGATGGGCGATCTGGACGAGGGCGAGCGGATCGCGGATGAACTGGCCCGGACTAGGCCGGACGATTCACGCGCGGCATTCAATCGCGGATTCTACGAGTTGCGGCGCGGCAATCTTCTGGATGGTCACCGCCTGCTCTACCGTGGGCGGCGCGTCGGTGTCTTCGGTGATCCTGCTCCGCGCACGACTGCGCCGATGTGGGATGGTGAATCGCTAGGAACTGTTCTGCTTAGGCTGGAGGGCGGGCTAGGCGATCAGATCAATCAGATGCGGCACGTGCGCGACCTGCGCGAGCGTTATTGCGACGTGGCAATTTCGTGCTCGCCTGAGCTGTTCTCGCTCGTGGGCGATCTCCTCGTTTCCGGCGTGGTCGCGTCCGGTCATGAGCAGGCAATCCCGCACGACTACTGGATTCCGGCCATGTCCGCGCCGCTCTTTCTGCGGCAGCACTACGCCGACGTGAGCGGGCGTCCTTTTCTCATGCGGAAGGGCGAGCCGAGCGGACGGCTCACGATTGGTCTGCGCTGGTCGGGCAACAAGCAGTTTGAACCCGAGCATCACAAGCTATTCCCGCCCGGGCCATTCTTTGACGCGGTGAAACGGGACGGCGTGCGC
>JBIKTT010000442.1:0-3035 GCA_044347925.1 Phycisphaerales bacterium | reverse complement strand
AGGTTGATCGTCCGCACGGACAGCATGTCCGGCTTGGCCATCTTGTCCATCGTCTCGACGAACTTCGCCGCTTCGTCAAGCTGGCGCTTGCTCGCCGCGATCACGACCGTGTTGCTCGCCGATTCCGCCGTTACGCTCGGCTTGGGCTCGCCGGGGAGCGTCCCCGCCGCCAGCGCCGTGTTCAGGCTCGCCGCGACACTCGTCGCATCCCCCGTCTCAAGCCGGTACACCCCGACCTCCGCCGTTCCGCCCGCCGCCCCGGCCTGGTCAAGCTGCGTGATCAGCGACTCAGCCGCCTTCTGAACCGAGTCCGACCCCGAGATCAGCACCGTGTTCGTCGCCGGGTCCGCCGCCACCGCGAACTGCTTCATCAGGTCCGCTTGCGACGCTCCCTGCGGGGCATCCGCCGCCACCCGGATCATCAACAGCCGCTCAACCAGCGGCTGAAGCGTCCCCACCCGCGCGTTCTTGAGCGCGTACATCCGCACGATCCCCGGCGAAGCCGCCGCTTCCGTGTCCGCATCCTTCACCACCCGCTCGATCGTCTCAAAAGCCTGCTTGGGCGCGCTCACCACGATCGTCCGGCTCATCGGCTCCGCGCTCACCGTCACCGGCGTGGTCGGAGCCACGCCCGGCAGCGCGTTCGCGCTCACCAAGCCGCGAAGCGTCGCCGTCAGCGCTGCCAGGTCCGCCCGCGCGATCCGGTACGTCCGAACCTCCGCGTCGCCGGCCACCTGCGCCATGTCCAGACGCTTGACGATCTCCTCAAACCCGCTCAGCCGCTTGCTCGGTGCATCGACGATCAGCGAGTTGGTCCCCTTGTCCGCCCGTACCACGACTTCACGCGGCGGCTTGAGGTCCGGCCGAGGCTGGTTCGTCCGCGGATCCCGCGGGATCGGCGGCTCGGGATACATCTGGTCGATCGTGAGCGCAAGCTCTTCCGCCCGCGCCACGCGAAGCGGGAAGATCCTGATCTCCCGACCCGTCTTGTCCATCGACTGCTGCTCATTGAGCTCCCCGACGATCTTCTCGATCTCCGGGTAGACCTCGGGATGCGCCGACACCAGGAGCGTGTTCGTCGCCATGTCCACCTGGATGTCCACCGGCCGCTTGCCGCGCTCCTCAGCGGGGCGCTGCGCGTACGACGCCTGAAGCACCTGCCCCAGGTTCGCCGCGTCGCTCGTCGTCACCTTCAGAATCCGAAGCGGCGGCCGCTCACCCTGCTTGCCCGCGTCCAGGTTCTTCACCAGCGACTCGATGATCATCATCTGCGGGCCCGTCGCGCCCACAAGCACGCTGTTGGTCGCCGGGATCGCTTCAAACACCGGGTTCGCCCCGCCCTTGATGTTCAGCGTCGCCGACCCCTTCACCATGTCCTGCAGATACGACACCACCTCGTCCGCTTTCGCCAGACGAAGCTCCAGCATCTTGACCTCGCGAGCCGGCCCCGACTGCTTCGCCAGTTCATCGATGATCTTCGTCACCGCCGGCATCACCGACACGTCCGCCAGAATGCTCACCGTGTTGCTCGCCTCGTCCGCCGTGATCTCTACCGGCTTGGCCAGCGGATTCCCCGCGTTCTGAGCGGTGTAAAGCTCCATCGCGCGCTTCGCGACCTCGCCCGCCTTCGCGTTCACCACCGGGAACACCCTGAGGTCCCGCGCCCCGCCGTCCTGCACGTCAAGCTTCGTGACCAGGCCCTCGATGATCGCCATCTGCGACGCTTCCGCCCGGACCATCAGCTTGCGAAGCTCATCCACCGGCTCGAACACAGGCTCCACGAACGGCTGCGCATCATCCGTCATCAGCAACGGCTTCACAAACTTCGCGAGCCGGCCCGCCAACACGCTCGGCGTCGCTTTCGTCACATCCACAAGCTTCCCGACCCGCTCGACCTTCACGTTCCCCTGCGCGGTCTCGAGCATCTTCGTATACAACGCAAGCCCGGGCTTGCTCCCGATCAGGAGCACCGTCCGCGACGCTTCATCCGCATTCACCGTCACCGACTCGGCTTCCGTACCGCCCACCTGCGCGTAAAGAGCCCCCGCCTGCTTCACAACGTCCGCCACCGTCCCCTTGGTGATCTTCACGATCGCGATGTCACGCTCGGCGTTCGCCGGTACATCCAGCGAAGCCACCAGCGTCTCGACCACCGCCACGTCTTCCGCCGGCCCGTGGATGATCAGCCCGCGAGCGTCCGGCGTCGCCGCACTCTTCACCATCGCGGCCTGTCGAGGCGTCATCAGCCGCTTGACCGTCTGCGCGATCTCGTCCGCTTTCCCGAACCTCAGGCGCACGATCGCCGCGCGCGTCTCCGCGCGCACCGTCCCGCCCTCGTTCACCACGCCCGGGTCCAGCGCCGCCAGAAGCGTCGTCGCTTTCGACACCTGCTCCGCGCTCCCCATGATCGTGATCTTGTTCACCTGCGGCAGTGCGATCACCGTCGGCTTTTTCGGCTCCGCCGCCGTCGCGAAAAGCTCGCGCACCCGCGTCGCCGCGTCCGCCGCCGTCGCTTGCGACAGCGCGATCGTCACCATCTGCGTCCCGCCGCCCCCTTCGCCGCTCTCCGGCACGTCAAGCAGCGCGATCATGTCCTCCACCTGCTGGATCTTCGCCGCCGACCCCACCGCCACGATCGAGTTCGTTCGCGGATCCGGCTGAAGCTGAAGCCCGCCCAGCGTCTCGTCCTGCTTGGTCGTCCGCTTGTTGTCCGCCGTGATGAACGTCTCGATCGTCCGCGTCGAAAGCAGCCCCTTCAGCGTCCCGAAGATCACGTCCGCCTGCGCGTGCTTGAGCGTGAAAAGCTTGAACTGCGTGTCCGCCGGCTTCACCTGGTCGATCGCGACCACGATCTCGCGGATCCGCTTCACCTGCGCCGCCATGTCCGTGATCAGCACGATGTTCTGCTGCGGAACCGCAAGCACCACACCAAACTGCCCCAGAAGCGGCTTGATCTGCTCCACCACCGTCCCCGCGATCGCGTGGTTCAGCGGCACCGCAAGCGTCAGAATCTCTTCCGGCCGCGCGTTCGCCGG
>JBIKTT010000441.1:0-3037 GCA_044347925.1 Phycisphaerales bacterium | reverse complement strand
TCAGATCGGAATCCGCAGGTCGTCGAACACGGTCGTGTAGAACTCGTTCTTGTACGACTCCGTCGTCCGGCCGGGGATCACCTTGACGTACGCCGCGTGGCCGTCCATGAACCCCATCACGCTCCGGTTGATGTCGCCGAATCCGTTCTTCTTGACGTAGTTCGGATCCTGGTTGTAGATCGTGATGTCCGCCTGCTCATCCCAGATCCACACAAACCGCGACGTCACGAACGAGTCCGCGAGCTGAAGCCGCTTGGTCCCCTTGTTGAACAGCGCGGCGGTCACCGTGCCGCTGCTGTCAAGTTGCTCGTACCACTTCGCTTGCCACTGGTACGACATCCCGATGCTGTCAAAGCTCGTCCGCCCCGAGGTGTTCGGCGACGGGTACGCCTCCTGATGGCCGATCACGTCCCCCGGATCCTTGAAGACCTTGAGCTTGACATTCAGCCGGTTCTCGTCGTTGGCCGGCATCCGCGCGTTCGGATTGCCCGGAGTGGCCGGATCGTAAAACGAGATCTCGGGATACACGTACTGATTCAGCGGGCGGTCCACCGCGAGGATGTCGAACGACCCGCGCTGGTAGTTGAACCAGTAGCCGCTCGTGTTCCCCCCCGAGCAACTCCACGTGCAGAACCCCGTGACGTTCGCGTTCGGCTGGTTCGGAATCACCGGCCGCGTCCGGATCCGGCCGCCGTGCGAGTAAAGCAGCGTGATCGGCATGTACGCTTTGTTGTCCGACTGATACATGTTCGCCGAGTTGTTGATCGCCCGGACGTTCGACGTCGAGATCGTGATCTGCGCCACCTTCCGCGCCTTCCCCAGCGCCGGCAGAAGCAGCGAAATCAAGAGCGCGATGATCGCGATCACCACCAGAAGCTCGATCAGGGTGAACGCACGCTCCCGACGATTCAAGATCCGCTTCATCGACAAGCTCCTTCGAAGCCGACCGCCTTCATCTGCGGCACGCCGCCGGATCACCAATCTACTCGAAGATCGCCCCCTCCGCAAGGCCGAAACCGCTCCTCCCTCACCCCCTCCCGCTTCCCGGGGCCTCGCGCCTCCTGCTATGCTCGCCGATCCCTGATCCGACAACCGCCAACCCACACCAATACCCCATGCCCACCGCCGCCCAACACGCTCCCGACCGCCCCTTTCACGGGGACGTTGAGTTCCTCCGCAAGCACCGCGAGACAATCGTCCTCACCGCTCCCAAGGGTGCCGGCAAGATCGCGGTCGTCCCGGCTTTCCAAGCCCGTGTGATGACCTCAACCGCCCGCGGCGACGCCGGTCAGTCCTTCGGCTTCCTCAAGGACGATCTCATCGCCTCCTCCGGCACGTTGCCGCACATCAACCCCTACGGCGGCGAGGACCGCTTCTGGCTCGGCCCCGAGGGCGGTCAGTTCTCGATCTTCTTCGCGCCCGGCACTCCCGAGCAATCCCTCAAGCACTGGCAGACCCCCGAGTTCATCGACACCGCCGCATACACGCTTGTCAGCAGGTCCGACCACGCCGCATCCTTCACCCACGCGGCCAGGTTCACCAACGCGTCCGGCACGCTTTTCGACATCAAGATCGACCGCGCGATCACCGTGCTCAGCCCCGACGATGTGCTCGCCGAACTCGGCATCGCCGCCGCGAATCTCGACGTCGTTGCTTTCCAGTCGGCCAACACCGTGACCAACACCGGCCCCGCCGCTTGGACCCACGCGACGGGCCTGCTCTCGATCTGGATCCTCGGCATGTTCAGGCCGACCCCGTCGACCGTCGTCGTGGTCCCGATCAACGCCCGCGAAGGCCAGGACCTTTCCGCTCTGGTCAACGACACCTACTTCGGCAAGGTCCCCGCTTCACGGCTGAAAGCCGTGCCCCGAAGCCACCCCGCGTCCGGCTCGCCACGCTCGCTCGCTCTGCTCTTCAGCGGCGATGGTCAGGAACGCTCCAAGATCGGCGTCGCCCCCGCCGCCGCCACGCCCATCCTCGGAAGCTACGACCCCGCCCGTAGCGTGCTCACCCTCGTCACCTACACCCTCCCGAAGGGCACCCACAAGTACGTCAATTCCATGTGGGAAAACCCGCAGAAGGACCCCTTCTCCGGCGACGTCGTCAACTCCTACAACGACGGCCCCAGTGAGCCCGGAAGCAAGCCCTTCGGCCCCTTCTACGAACTCGAAACCTCCTCCCCCGCAGCCGCCCTCGCCCCCGGCCAGTCCATCACCCACACCCACCGCACCATCCACCTCCAAGGCTCCCGCGACGCTCTCGACCAAGCCGCCCGCCAGACGCTCGGGCTCGGCCTGGACGACATGAAGCTGACCTGAAGCCGCCGAAGCCTCATCGCCGCGAAAGAACAGGGCCCGAAGCTCATCGCTCCGGGCCCGGTCCCCTCCAACATCCTCTCCGCTCCATTCGGTTCAGCGGCGGCGACGACCCATCGCGAGCAGCCCGACGCCCAGCAGCGTCATCGCGCCCGGCGTCGGGACCAGGTTGTTCTCAACCCACTCGATCGACGCTTCGTGCGCCTCTTCGCTCTCACCGTTGTTGAACACAACCCAGAACGGAAGCGTCTCGCCATACGTCCCGCTCATCGAGCTTACGCTCAGCTCAAGCAAGTAGATCCCGCTCGCCGGATCCAGAAGCGTGAACGTCGGGTGGTCGTGGATCCCCCCCTCCGAATCCGCCGCAAGCTCGATGCCCGTCACCACGTCGTCCGTCAAGGCGCTCGCCATCGACTGCGGCCCGAAATCAAGCTGGAACCGCGACGTGCTCACCGTCGTGAAGTCCGTCCCGTTCCACGCACGCACCGCACGACGGATGCTGATCCCAAAGCGTTCCCCTGCCGCAAACGTCCCGTCGATGCCCTGAATCCCCGGCTCGTCCGAAAAATCCGGCAAAAGCTCGCCAAGCTCGGCTCCGAAAACCCGCACGCCCTCTTCGGTCGTGAGGCCGTCCTCCGAGATCGCCCCCGTCACCAGGTTGCCCCCGGAGACCGTCAGCCACACGTCAAAGTGAGGCTCCTCGGCCATCGCCGAACCCGCCA
>JBIKTT010000021.1:0-10692 GCA_044347925.1 Phycisphaerales bacterium | reverse complement strand
GCCTCGTCCGGATCGCACGTGCCGGTCGTCGATGCGACGTGTCGGGAAGCGGCGGCGGCGTACACGGCGCGGCGCCAGTGCCTCGTCAGATCAAGACCCATGTCGCCCGGCACGCCCTTGGTCCCCTCCACCAGCGTGAAGCCCAGGACCAGAGCTTTGATCGTGTTGAGACCGAGCATCGCCAGCGCGCGATCGATCTTTGAGCACGGCGCGGGCAGTCCGAAGAAGCTCGAGTTCACCGTCCGCAGGACCTTCGCGGAGAGCGAGGGGTCGGCTTGGACAAGCTTGGCGAGCTTGGCGACCGTGACGTTGGGATCCCGCGTCAGTTCCAGAACCTGCACCGCGACCGCGGGCAGCGTGGGCAGGTTGGGGCATGACACAACACGATCGATGGACAGGGCCATTCGAACCTTTCTCTCGCATCCCCGGATGGATGTTCTTCTCACTCCCGGAAGCCTGCGGCCTCCGTGCCCGATAGATCGTCAGCCGCTCCGTCTCACTTCAGGATTCATGGGGTGGATTCCCCATATCCCGGCATTCCTTGGGGTTGCGGTGTGGCGGAGAAGCGACAGGCCAATAACAAGGACCCCGTCGCCGGGGTCCTTGTCGATGCTCGAAAGATGCGTGACGCTTACTTCACGGCTTCGGCGAGCTTGCCCGCCGCGTCGGTGAACGCCTTGAGCGACGCTTCGGCCGCGGTCTTGGCGCTCTCCCAGGTGGAGGACGTCTTGAAAGCCTCGAACTTGGCCGTGAGGTCCTCATAAGCCTTCTTGGCGCCCTCGACCAGCGGCGTGGCCGCGGTCTTCTTGACGGCGTCGGTCAGGCCCTCGGCTTTCTTGGTGAGCTCGTCGAGCTGGGCTTTCGCCGCGTCGACCTGCGGTTTCATCGCTTCCACCGCTTTGTCGCGGAGAGCGGCGGCGCCGTCGGCGACCTTTTCCTTCACGGCGTCGGCGGCGCCCTTGGTGGCGTCACCCACGGACTTGCCGGCATCCTTGACGGCGTCGGCAGCGCCCTTCGCCGGAGCCTTCTTCTCTTCGCAGCCCGCCACCATCGCCAGACCCGCCACCAGAACGATCCCCATGAACTTGTTCATCGCGATTCCTTTTCACTTCGACGCTCCCGGGTCTCAAAGGACCGCAACTGGGGCATCGCCGCATGATTCTAGGAGTTTCCGGGCCTGCGATTTCAGTTTGATAGGAATACGTAAGGTAAAGACGGTCATTCGTTCGGCCGGGGCTCGGCTTCGGCGACGATGCCCTCTTGGAAAGCTTGGACCAGGACTTCGAGGTCGGCGATGGTCCGTTGGATGCGGTGTCCCGCGGAGGACCGGCCGACGGTCATGGGCTGCTTGTAGCTGCGGATGGGCGTCACCTCGGGCACCATGTCCGCGCCGGCGGAGATGACGTGGTGGACGCCCCGGAATGCTGAGTGCTCAGCCAGATCGATGCCGTCGGGATGGAGGACCAGGGTGTACCCGCGGTCTCCGTAAGCTTCGGAGAACGCGCCGTCGATCGTGATGGCGTTGCCGCCCTTCTTCAGCGGCTGTTCGCCCTTCTCGATCTTGACGGGGACGTGACCGTTGACGATGAGCACGTCCTCGCCCACGCCGAAGAGCGCTCCGATGCGTTTGACGAAATCGGCGTCGTGAAGGAGGTCGAAATACGGGTTCTTGTGCTCCTTGTGCGTGGCTTTGTCGGCCACGAAAGCGGATTCGAAGGTCGTGATCTTGTCCTTGCCGAAAAGCGGCGAGAGGGGCCCGCCCCACATGTACCAGACCCAGTCCGCGTCCGAGTCGAGCGCGAGCCAGCGTTTCCGCATCGCGCGGCGGACGATTGATCCGAGCGCATCCATCAGTTCGCGGCCGGAAAGGTCGCGACCCTCGACGCGCAGCGATGCCGGGTTGCCCGCCGCGTCGACGGGGACGCACGCGTGGAACAGGAGCACCTCGTCGCGGGTGGTCCACATCCCGCCGCGGCGGACCATCCACTGCATGTGCTGGCGGAGCTTCATGGACCGCGTGAAGGACTCCCGCATGCGGTCGACGCAGGCCTGCTCGTCGGGCGAGTAGGCGTACGGATCCGCCGGATCGATCGTGGGAAGGTGCTCATCGAGCATCGGATGGACGACGCCGTCGATCTCGACGGAAACGGCGCGTCCGTTCTCGAACTTGATCCTGTGGAGCAGCCGGCGGTGGTCGAGGTTCCACTCCGGGTGCCGCTGGATCATGCGGCCCTCGGCTTTGAACTGCATGATCGCGACGGCTTTCTGCATCCTGGCGACGGTGAGGGTGTCGCGGAAGCCCTCGCCCTTGGGGAGGAACTTCTCGGCCGGGTCGTTCGCGTAGACGTCGCGGACGAGCTTCTCGATGGGCGCCATGATGACGCCGTATCCCTCCTCAAGCTGCGAGAGCTTGCGGTATCGCAGGGAGAATCGGAGCATGGTGAGCATGGTCGGCTCGTGGCCGAGGTGGGCGCCGATCCAGAGCATGTCGTGGTTGCCCCAGATGACGTTGCACTTGGGCTGCCGCATGAGCGTGTCGATGACGCGGTCCATGCGGGGGCCGCGGTCGCCGAGGTCGCCGATGACCAGAAGCTCTTCGCAGGAGAGATTGCGGATCAGCCTTGCCGCGGCGCGGACCGCGCCCCAGTCGCGGTCGTACCGGGCAAGCTCGGCCAGCATCTCCTTGATGTAGTCCGGTCGTTCGGCGGTGCCGAGCTCGATGAAGAGCTCTCGGTAGGCGGTCGGGAGAAGCTTCTCGAAGTGCTCGCGGCGGTACCGGCGCCGCAGGACGCGCATGATCTCGAATTGCATCGTGAGCGTCCGGAAGACCCACTCCGGACGGCGGCCGGAAGCGACGATCCGCTGGCTGAAAGCGTTGATCGCTTCGCGCGGGTAGTACAGGACCGCGAGGAACTCGGCTTTCTCGGGCTCCGCGAGGCGATCGCCGAGGATCGAGTCGGCGAGGTGTCGAAGGGCGCCCGACGCGTTGTTGATCACGTGGCGGAGCTTGGCGTCTTCGCCGTGCACGTCCGAGATGACGTGGACGAGGCCTCGCGGGAGCGCGAGGGTGGCGCGGAGCGCGGCCGCTTCGGAGATCGCGGCTTCGGCGGTGGGGAATCGCCCCGCGAGAGCGCGGAGGTGCGCGATGCGGTCGGCGGTGAAGGAAGCATGGGGCTGGGCGGTGATCATGGGTGGTCCCCTGGGTCGCGCGGGGGCGCGAGGACACGATGGTAGATGGGGAGGGGAAAAAAGAACCGACGGCGACCCAGGGGATCGCCGTCGGTACACCATCTGGAATCAGACGTCAGAGCGGATCAGCGGCGGCGGCGGGCCGCGGCGAGCACGCCCATGCCGAGCAGCGCCATCGTGCCCGGGGTGGGGATGATCTGATCCTGGACGCCGTTGGCCGACATCACGACGATGTCATTGTTGCGTGGGCCGGTGCCGTCGATGGACGCGAGGTACGTTCCGGCGAGGGCGATGGCGGCGGCGTTGTCGTTGGTGAACTGTGCGGAGCCGGCGCCAAGGCCGAGCGAGCCGCTGGTCTCAAAGACGATCTCCCAGATGGCGAGTTGCATGGCGGCCGCGGCGTCGGCGGAAAGAACGGACCCGAAGGCGGGGCTGTAGTAGCGGCCGAAGAGCTCACGGACCTGGTCGGCCTTGGCGGCGCCCATCGGGCCGCTGCTGGGGGCGATCTCGAGCGAGACCACGTCGTAGCAGTAGTTGTTGCCGTTGCTGACGTGCTCGCGGAGCTCGGTGCAGAAGGACATGAAGTTGCCCTGTGCTCCGGAGTAGGTGCCGGAAGTGCGTGTCCAGTTGAAGAGCCCGGCGGAGCCGTAACCCTGCCAGTTGGCACCGCTGTTGAGCGAGTACTGGCCGCCCGAGCCGGGGCTGACGCCGTTGAAGGTGGCGCAGATCGTGTCAAAGCCGGCATTCGCGCAGGAAGCGACGGCCGCGGCGCAGGCAGCGCCAAGAAGCGAAGTACGAATCATCATGTCTCCCTCTCCAACAAAGCGACCAGCCTCCCCATCGAAAGCCCAAGGCGACGCGCCGAGGGCCCCCGGTGGGGCCGAGCCAGTCCAACCAATTCAGGAGGGTGTCTCTCTCTCGCGGAGTCCTCTCCCAGACACCCGTTCCGCGGAAAGAAACGGGCATCCACAAAGAGAATACCGACCCGACCGTCGATTTCAATGCCGACTGCGCAAGAAGCGCGCAAAAAACAGGGGATCTTGTGATTCTTGGACGATCGGTTATAGGACGGTTAGTCGCGGAGCCGGTCATTCGCGATCATCGCCGCACCGAAGATCCCCGCCGTGTCCTCGAGCTGGCTTGCGACGACTTTCACCTGCTTGCAGCGGTCGGGGAAAGCGATGACCTTTGCGGATTTCTCGACCATCTCGACGAAGGGCTTGCCGAGCGCTTCGGTGAGTCCGCCGCCGATGACGACGCGCTCAAGGGACAGGAGGGTGACGACTCCCCCGATCTCGATGCCGAGGAGTTCGGCCGCGAAGTCGACGACCTCGTGGACGACCTCATCGCCAAGCTCGTAGGCCTTGGCGACCATGCTGCTTTTGATCTTGTCGTAGTCGCCTTCGCAGAGCTCGGTGATCTTGCTTTTGCGGTTGGCCTTGACGAGCCGGACGATTTGATCGACAACGGCGGTGCGGGAGCAGTTATGTTCGAGGCTTCGGTGGCCGGGGGGGTTGCCGGGCAGGGCGATGGTGTGTCCGATTTCTCCGGCGGTCATGAAATGGCCGTAGTAGAGGCCGCCGTTGAGGATGAGTCCTCCGCCGATGCCGGTACCGACCCAGACGCCGAGCATGTTGCGTGATTCCTTGCCCGCACCGATCTTGTGCTCTCCCCAGACGGCGACGTTGACGTCGTTGTCGAGGAAGACGGGGACGCCGAGCCTCTTGGAGAGGACTTCGGCGAGGGGGTAGTTTTTCCAGCGAAGGTTGACGGCTTCGAGGACGATGCCGGAGTCGGGGTCGACCGCGCCTGGGGCGCCGATGCCGACGGCTCCGATGTCCTTGAGAGTGATCTTGGCGAGGGATGCGGCTTCGCCGACCCCTTCGACGATGCGGTCGATGACGGCGGCGGCACCGTCGCCGGCTTTGGTTTTGCGTTTGGACTGGCCGATCAGCTTGAGGTCGTGGCTGACGACGCCGATCTGCATGTTGGTGCCGCCGAGATCGATTCCGACGGCGGGCTTGGTGCTTTTGGCCATGGGCAGGGTCCTTCTGGTGGAGTGCGGACGGTAGGATCGGCCGAGAACCATCCTCAGGGCGAAATTGCCGATGGTGGGCCGGGAGGTGGCCGGTTCTTCGGGTCGGCAGGTCCGGGAATCGCGGGTTCGCGGCAACCGGCGAAGAGATGACCGCGTACAGGTTCTATAGCTGAAGGAGTCGCGACGATGTTGGAACGATCCCGGGCGGTCTCTCTTCTGTCTGGAACCGTGGCCTGTGCAGGCATGGCGGCCGCCCTTGTCGCCGCCTCCGGGATGGGCGGGTGCGCGGCCCGGTCCGGCGACCCGGAGGTCACGGTGGTGTTCAACCGCCGGGACATTCAGCCCCCGATGGCGGTCAAGCCCGAGGGATGGGTCATGAGCAAGCGAGAGAAGAAGCTCGGCCCGCCTCCCCCGGGACACCCCAAGATCGTCGGCGGCGCGGTCCCCGATTGGCAGCCCTTCGGCGATCGCGGCGGCGGGCTCAACTGGGTGTCGATCGGGCCCCGGCCGATCTCGAGCGAGTTCTGGTCCGGCGAGGGGAACGCTTCGGGCCGGGTGGCGAGTGTTGCGCCGCATCCGACGGATCCGAACACGGTGTACATCGCGGCCGCTTCGGGCGGGGTGTGGAAGACGACCAACGGCGGCACGTCGTGGACGCCGATGTCGGACGGGCTTTCGACGTTGAACTCGGGGGCGATCGTCGTTCATCCGGCGGATCCGAACATGGTGATCCTGGGCACCGGTGAGCAGCCGACGGACAGCAATGGCGACGGGGTTTTCCGGTCGTTGGACGGCGGAGCGACCTGGGCGCGGATCGGCACGGCGGCGCAGGTTGGCTCTCAGATCGCCGAGATCGCGGTCCACCCGACCAACACGAACATCATCCACGTGGCGGGAAGCCGGGGGTACGTGCGGACGACCGACGGGGGCGCGACCTGGTCCCAGCGCCTCACGGGGACGTGCAACAGCGTGCGGATTGACCCGACCAACCCGGACACGCTTCTGATCGGGCGCAGCGGCCTGGGCGTCTACCGGACGACCAACGGCGGCACGACGGTGACGCGGATCACGGCGGGTCTGCCGACGTCGGGCATCTCGGACACGCACGTGACGATCTGCGAGGGGACGCCGAGCGTCGCGTATGCGGCGATCCTTTCGTCGGGGAGCGGGCTGCAGGGGCTTTACCGGTCGGCGGACGGCGGCGTGACGTGGGCGGTCAAGCCTTCGACGCCGAACTTCTGCTCGCCGCAGTGCTGGTACGACGTCTATGTCGAGGTTGATCCGACGAACCCCAACCGCGTTTTCTGCGGCGGGGTGGATCCGCGGTACGCGGTGGCGGGCGTGATCCGCTCGACCAACGGCGGCGATACCTGGACCGAGGTTTCCGCGTACAGCGGGGGGACGCTGCACCCGGACCATCACGACATGGGCTTTGGGCCCAGCGGGACGATCTGGGAAGCCAACGACGGCGGGGTGTGGAAATCGACCAACGGCGGAACGTCGTGGATCAACTGCAACTCGAACCTGGCGATCAGCCAGCTTTACAACATCGTGGTGCACCCGAACTTCCCCGAGCGGATGCTCGCAGGGACGCAGGACAACGGGACGCCTGAGCGTGTGAGCGATTCGAGCACGTGGCCTCAGCTGCAGTCCGGCGACGGCGGCTTCTCGGCGTACGACTACAGCGGGACGACGCGGCGGTACACGACGTACGTGTATCTGACGCTTTACCGGTGGACCTCGGGCACCTCGCGGGACATCTCGGGCGATTGGGGGAGCGATCCGACGAACTGGGTCAGCCCGGTGGTGGTGGACCCGACGACGCCGACGACGCTTGTGGCGGGGACCAACCGCGTGTGGCGGACGACCAACGCGAGCGCGACCACGCCGACGTGGGCGGCGGTCAGCACCAGCGCGGTGGGAGCCGGCGGGACGATCAACGCTCTCGCGGTCGCGAAGACCAATTCGAACGTGATCTATTCCGGATCGTCGACCGGCGATGTCTTTGTGACGACCAACGTGACGACATGGACGAATCGGTCGACGGGGCTTCCCAGCGGGGCGATCAGCGACATCATCGTCTCGCCGACGGATGCGGCGACGGCGTACGTGTCGTACTTCAACACCTCGGGGGGCCGGATCTGGAGGACGACCAACTCCGGCGTGACGTGGACGAACGTGACGGGCACGCTGCCGGGCGGAGTGGGCGTGACGGCGCTGGAGGTTGACTTTGATCCGGCGGTTCCCGCGATCTACGTGGGGTACGGAGCGGGTCTTTACTGCTCGACCGACGGGGGCGCGACCTGGACGAGGAACAACGCGACCTTCCCGAACGTCAACGTCGGGGATCTGACCATCGACCGGGCCCGGCGGACGATCGCTGCGGGGACGTACGGCCGGGGAGCGTGGCGGGCGAGCCTGCCGGCGGTCTGCCCCGCGGACTTCAACGGGGACGGGTTCATCGACTTCTTCGACTACGACGACTATGTCGGGTGCTTTGAGTCCGGCGTCTGTCCTCCCGGGCGGACCGCGGACTTCAATGGCGACCGGTTCGTCGACTTCTTTGACTACGACGCGTTCGTGGCGGCGTTCGAAGCGGGCTGCTGAAAGCTCTTCGTCCGAGAAACGCTTTTCACCGTTTTGCGTTTGTAAGGCGTTTGCGTTACAGCGTCCGCGCGGTATTCTGCACGTTCGCGGCGGCCTCATGGACGGGCTTCCGTGTTCGTGGAGAGAGTCATGAAGTTGAAGGCATGGTTCGCGGCGGTTGCGATCGCGATGACGGGTTCTTTCGTGCGGGCTGAGGATGTTTCGCGCGACGGCGTGTGGTACACGGTTCCGTCGGTGCCGGCGGAGATCGCGGCGATGGAAGCGTGGATCCGCCCGACGGTCGGCCAGACGCTCATGCTTGATGATGTCGCCCTTCAGGGCGTGCTCGCGGCGGCTCCGCTTGAGGACACGCCGGCCGCCGAAGCTCCGATCGTCGTGTGGATGCCGCGTCCGGACGGGACGTTCGAGCGGTTCTACGCCGTGGAAAGCCCGATCCTGTCGCCCGATTTCGCGGCGCTCCGGCCCGACCTCAAGACCTACCGCGGGTGGGGCATCGACGACCCGCATGCGACGACGCGGTTTGACCGCACCCCCGAGGGCTTCCATGCGATCGTGCTCTCGCCTTCGGGCCAGTATCACGTGGACCCGTACTCCAAGGGCGATGTGTCCTTCTACACGAGCTATTTCAAGAAGGACTACGTGAAGCCGGGGATGCACCAGTGGGCGTGCCAGGTGGTCGAGGACGGGCACATTCCCGACGCGATCGGGCCGATTGATCCCTTTGACAGCCGGGCGATCGTCAACCGCCGCCAGTACAGGCTCGCGCTCGCGGCGACGGGCGAGTACACGGCTTTCTTCGCCCAGGCGGGAGACACGGACGCGCAGAAGCGTGCACGGGCGCAGAGCGCGATGACGACGACCATCAACCGTGTGAACGTGGTGTACGAGAACGACCTGGGCATTCGGCTGCTGCTCATCAACAACACAAACATCATCTACACGTCGACCGCAGACCCTTACACCAACAACGACGGCGTCGCCATGCTCAGCCAGAACCAGTCGAACCTCGACTCGGTGATCGGTTCGGCGAACTATGACGTCGGGCACGTCTTCTCGACCGGCGGCGGCGGGGTCGCCGTGCTTGGGGCGACCTGCCGTGCGGGGAACAAAGCCCGCGGCGTGACCGGGTCCGGTGCGCCGGTGGGCGATCCGTTCGACATCGACTATGTGGCTCACGAGATCGGGCACCAGTTCGGAGGGCCGCACACGTTCGCGGGCACGGCCTCGGCGTGCTCGGGCAATGCCAGCTCGGCGGACTCGTACGAGCCGGGCTCGGGCTCGACGATCATGGCGTACGCGGGTATCTGCGGTTCGGACAACCTGCAGTCCAACTCGAACTCCTACTTCCACCATTCGAGCATCCAGCGGATCCTGGCGTATGTCGGCGGAAGCGGGAACTGCTCGGCGAACACGGCGACGACGAACAACACGCCGGTGATCAGCGCCGGGGCGAACTTCACGATCCCGGTGGGGACGGCTTTCGCGCTGACGCCCGCTTCGGCGTCGGACCCTGACGGGGACCCGCTGACGTTCACGTGGGAGCAGCGGGACACCGGCGTTCGGTCGATTCCTGCGGCGGACCCGGGGAATGGCTCGATCTTCCGCCCGCGGTCGCCGACGGCCAACTCGACGCAGTACTTCCCGCCGCTTGACGACGTCGCGGACGGCACGCTCGACCGGGGCGATCTTTATCCGGCGACGTCGCGGACGCTGAACTTCCGTCTGACGGCTCGGGACAACCGTGTTGGCGGCGGCGGCGTGACGGTGACGGCGACCAACCGGGTGATCACGGTGACGACGACGGCGGGCCCGTTCCGCGTGACGTCTCCGAACACGGCGCTGACGTTCAGCGGGAACTCGGCGATCACGGTGACGTGGGACGTGGCGGGCACGACGGCCAACGGCGTGAACTGTGCGAACGTCGACATCCTGATCTCGACCGACGGCGGGCTGACGTTCCCGACGGTGCTGGCTTCGGCGGTGACCAATGACGGGTCGCAGCAGGTGACGCTTCCGAACGTGCAGACGAATCTGGGGCGGATCATGGTCCGGGGTTCGGGCCACATTTTCTTTGACGTGTCGAACGCTTCGTTCCGCATCAATCAGGTGGCACAGCCGCCGGCGGACCCGACGAACGCCCAAGCAACGCCCTCGCTGATCTGTGTGGGCGCCCAGACGCAGCTCACGGCGACGGTGGGATCGGGCGTGGTGGTGGACTGGTACCTCGCGACGTGCGGCGGGCCGCTTGTGGGGACCGGCAACCCGCTGACGATCAGCCCGTCGAGCTCCGGCGTGTATTTCGCGCGGGCCCGGCGGACGAGCGACAACCAGGTGAGCGCCGGGTGCGCCACGGCGACCGTACACGTGACGCAGAACGCGGTGGCTCCGACGTCGGTGAGCAGCGACCGCACGCAGGTGTGCGCGGGCGACGGGACGATCACGCTTTCGGCGACGGGTGGGTCGGGTACGACGCTTCGGTGGACGGCCGGGGCGTGCGGTGGCACGACGGTCGCTTCTGGGAACAACGCGGTGATCCCGGCTCCGACGGAGACGACGACGTACTTCGCCCGCTGGGAGAACACCTGCGGGGTGTCGGAATGCCAGAGCGTCACGGTGAACGTGACGGCCGCTTCCACGCCCCCGACAGCGGCGTCGGCGGACCGTTCAGAGGTCTGCGCGACCGACCCGGGGCAGGTGCTTCTCACGGCGACGGGCGGTTCGGGCGGTCAGCTTAACTGGTACTCGGGCTCGTGCGGCGGCACCCTCGTGGGGACGGGAGCGGCGCTGCTGGTCGATTCGCCGGAGGTCACGACGACGTACTTTGCGTCGTGGACGGGCGATTGCGGCGACTCGGCGTG
>JBIKTT010000440.1:0-3042 GCA_044347925.1 Phycisphaerales bacterium | reverse complement strand
CGGTGCTTCCGGTCGCCCGGAGCCACAGGAATCGCCCGCCGGTCGCCCGCTTCATGACGCCGAAAATCCAGATGTCGAGCAGGCTGCCGACCATGAAGGCGGCGAGGGAAGCGACGTACATGATCCGGGCTTTGGCGAAAACCGCGTTGAAAGCTTCGTCGGGAACGTTGTACGGGGCGGGCAGGGAAGGCATGGCCAGGGCGATGTTGATCACGCCGAAGACCAGGGCACCCATGGCGAACGCGATGTACGCGACGCGGCGGGCGGCGGGCTTGCCGTAGTAGTCGTTCAGGAGGTCGGTGAGCAGGAAGGTGATGGGGAAGGTCAGCATGCCGCAGGTGTGCTCGACCTGCCAGCCCAAGACGTTGATCCGGAAGAGCTTGATGCCCACGACGTCGGCGACGAGGAGGCAGGCGACAAAGATCGCGGTCAGCCAGACGTACACCTTGGCTCGAATGTCGAGCGAGGGTCCGGTCGGGAGAGAAGCGTCGGTCATGCGGGGGATACTCCGGGGTTCAGACTAACAGATTCGACGGCGGGGCGGGGTCCGATGCGGGGCCAAGCCCGTGATGCCGTGCCTTCTATGATCAGCCATGACGACCACGCTCCACACCGCGACGACGGAGTTTGAGAAGAAGGACCGCTGCGGGGACCTCCCCCACCGTCCGCGGGTGCTTTTGGGCAAGATGGGGCTGGATGGTCACGACCGCGGCGTCAAGGTCATCGCCCGCGCCCTGCGGGATTCCGGCGTCCACGTCATCTACTCCGGACTCTGGCAGACCCCGCGATCCCTCGCCGTCTCCGCCCGCGATGAGGATTGCGACGTCATCGCCGCGAGCATGATGTCCAACAGCCATCTGGTCCTGGGCCCCAAGCTCGTCAAAGCCCTCGCCGACCTCGGCCGCCCGGACCTCCCGGTGTACATGGGCGGCATTCTGCCCCAGGAAGACCTGCCCAAGCTTCTCGAAGCCGGCGTGGCACGCTGCTTCACCACGGCCACAGGCCTCCTCGACATCGTGGAAGCCGTGCGGGCCGCCGTCAAGCCGCGCGGCATGGACGCCAAGGGCTCGCCGACCGCTCAGCTCGCCCGCGACATCTCTCTTCTCCACGACAACAAGCCCATCCGTGCCGGAGCCGTCCGCAAACGCCCCGCCAAGGTCATCGGCATCACCGGCGCACCCGGAGCCGGCAAATCGACCCTCGTCGCTCAGCTCGCCGGCGAGTACACCCGCCGCTCCAAAGCCGGAACCGCCAAGGGCCGCGTCGCCGTCGTCGCTTTTGACCCCATGAGCCCGATCACCGCGGGCGCCCTTCTGGGCGACCGCCTTCGCGTGGATTTCAACGCTCTGGACGAAGCCGTCTTCTACCGCTCGCTCGCGATCTCGGGCGAAGACTACCACGCCCTCCCGGAAATCCTGCAGGTGATCGGCGGCTCGCACGCCGGAGCGGATGCGTACGACCTTGTCTTCGTCGAAACCGTCGGCGCCGGCCAGAACGAGACCCGCATCCGTCAGCACGTCGACAAGACCGTCGTCGTCCTCACCCCCGGCCAGGGCGACTCCGTCCAAATGGACAAAGCCGGCATCCTCGAAATCGCCGACCTCTTCGTCTGCAACAAAGCCGACCACCCCGGCCGCCACGAACTCGTCCGCGACCTCCGAGACATGGCCGGCAAGCGCGGCATCGTCGAGACGGTCGCGAGTAAGGGCGAGGGGATCCCGGAACTGCTTGATGCGATCTTGGGGATGTAGGCGATCGTCGGACCTCCTGAAGAATCCGAGCTCGACAAACCGATAGACGCCTCATGAGGGTGGTCGCGTTTTCCATTGCGTTCGGAATTCTTCTCCTCAGCATCCAAGGGTGCTCCAGCGATCGCTCTGCAGAAACACAGCCTCCGCCGACGCAACCGCCAGAGCGTGCGACGAAGACGACCGGCGAGCTCGACACCTCACTTCTCTTTCGAGCCGGCTCCTCCGAATGGCTGGATGGTTACCAACACCGTCTCGACGAGTCCTTGTCGCAGATCCCTGAGGGAACGACCCTGGATCTCCGGCTGTTCCGGCTACCTCGGCCGATCCTGATCAATTCGCCGCGGAGCATGGAGACCTTGGACCTCGCTCGGCTTCAGGCCCTCGGAGAAGCAATCGCCCGGAAGGGATACAAGATTCGCAGAACGCAGATCGAGGGCGCGGTCGAACTGCATGGGCAACCAGCCACCGACCGAATCGAGTTCGCAGCGGTTTCCCCCGCCGAACTTGCCATCGCCAATCCAGTCCGCATCGATCTTGGGGGCTCCTTGTTTCTCTCCGGGACCGAACAGTTTGCCCCCGGCGCAAAGGAGACCATTGAAGAGAAAGCTCGAGAAATTCCCAAAGGCGCGACCGTCGACATCGAGGTCTTTCGACAGTCGACTGGAGGACTCAAGGTCAATCGATTCCGACACCCGGACGAAGTCGACCGAGCACGCGGCCAGGCCGTGCGGAACCGCCTTCTCGCGATGGGAATCAACGCACGCGACGTGATCGCGCGAGGTGTCGCGGAGGAGAATGGGCGAGCCTCCTCGCGGCGTGTCGAGTTGGTCCTCGCCGAAATCGAACGGGACTCCGCGTGGGGACGGAGCATCAGTATGCCGCCCGATCGAAAGCGGATCGATCTCGGCGTCAATCTGTTTCGCTCGGGCAGCGAAGTGCTTTCCGACAGTGCAGCCGAGCGGATCGACGAGATGATCAAAAGCCTGCCGCGAGGCGCGGTCGTGGATATTGAGGTGTTCCAGGATTCGGGACTTTGGCACAGCAGACCGCAAACGAGGGAAGAGCTGTCGGCCGCGCGCGGAAACGCCGTCAAAAAGCACCTTGCCGCCGCCGGCTTCACCATCCGCGAAGTCATCGTCCGAGGCCCCGTGACCTACCAAGGCCGTGCTCCTTCGAGACGAGTCGAGTTGGTCGTCGTTCAGTAGCGATGGCGGGGAAGGCACGGCGATCAGAGAAGGCCTGCACGGCTTGGGAGCATCGCGCGGTCCTCCATGTCTGTCGCGCCGCGCTC
>JBIKTT010000439.1:0-3045 GCA_044347925.1 Phycisphaerales bacterium | reverse complement strand
GGGAAAGTCGAAGACCGGGCATGAGTTCCGGTCCACGGTGTGTGTCATGGGTGGTGAGCGGTTCATTCCGCTTCGCGGGAGCAATCGCGAAGCGTCCGGCGTCGTCACGGTCACGCTCACGCTTGATGACAAGCCGCGAGTGGTCAAGCCGCCCGTTGACCTCGCGCGGGCGCTCCGCGAAGCCGGAACGGGGGCCGTGGATGCGTGGAAAGCGATGAGTTTCACCCACCAGCGAGAGCATGTCGAAGCGATCGAGCAAGCGAAGAAGCCGGAGACGCGCGAGCGGCGTGTTCGGGCGTGTGTCGAGATGGTGCTGAGCAAGTCCGCGGCTTTGGATCGCAAAGCCCGGCCGGTTCGCAAAGCAAGGAGCAAAGCATGAGCAGGATGTCCTGGGCGGCGGCGTCGGTTGTGGTCGTGGTGGCGGGGCTCGCGTCGTGCGTGACGGTGAATCAGACGCCGAACGGTCCGGTTGAGATTCTGCGTCCGAACGCGGTCACGATGAAGGGCAAGCCGATGACGCTTGAGGGCACGGGTCGGGCGGTCGTGGGTCGGCCCGCGCCGGACTTTGCGGCGGTGGCGAACGACATGGGCGAGAAGCGGCTGAGTGACTGGCGAGGGAAGGTCGTGATTCTCTCGACGGTGCCGTCGCTTGAGACGGCGGTGTGCGATCGCGAGACGCGAGAGTTCAACGAGCGGGCTTCGGCGCTCGGGGACGGGTGTGTCGTGCTAACGGTGTCGATGGACCTGCCGTTTGCACAGAAGCGGTGGTGCGGCGCGGCGGGCGTCGAGCGGGTGATCACGCTTTCGGACAGCAAGCGGCGCGAGGTGGGAGATCGGTACGGCGTGCGGATTCGGGAGAACGGCCTGCTCGCGCGGACGGTGACGGTGATCGACGCGGGAGGCGTGGTGCGGTACCAGGAGATCGTGCCGGAAGTCGCGAGCGAGCCGAACTATGACGCGGCGATCGAAGCGGCGAAGAGCGCGGCGGCACCGACCGCCTCGCGGTAGTCCGACAGATGGGATAGTCAGCGTACGGGCGGAACCGAGACCCATACCAGTGAAATGTCGATGGCATCGACCAGTTCTTTCGGTGCCGGAACTTCTCGCAGGGTGTTGGATTGAAGGTCGCCGAGCATGAACACTGCGTCGCGACGGCTTTCCCGCAGCTTGACCGCGATCCTCTGTCCGTCCGCGCTGGCACCAAGCGTGGTCCACGTGACCGCGGCGGGAATGTCGTAGTCGATGCCTTTGGACTTGAGAAACGCATGCGCCAGCTCGTTCTCATCAGGCCGGGCGCGAGCGAACGGCTTGAGATTCTCGGGCAGGTCATCGCCCCAGCTTGAGAAGGGCGGAGAAACCGGGTCCGTCGTCCTGGCGGGCTCGGATGCACCGGTGGCGAAGACGTAAGACAAGCGGTCGGGCTTGACAGTTTCCGTGTTGCCGGTCCAGAACGGGCTCTCGCCCGGCTTGAGCGGCGGGGGCGGTGCAGGCATCGGGTCCGGAGTCGGGACCGACGAGTACAGGAGCCGGCCGTCGTTCGTGAAGAGAAGATCGGCGGACGACATGCCGTCCGTTCCGCTTCCGGCGAAGAAGTACACGCCGATCGGAAACGTGGCGTGGGAGGAGCCGTCAAGGGCGGCGACGTGCACGACGTTCTTGCAGAACTGCGGCATGCCGATGCGATCGTGTCGAATGGCGCCCTCAAGTTCGTACAGATTTCGCCACGCGACCCGCGTCAGGCTTTCATCGACCGCGAGTTCGTACGGATCGCTTGTCGGGAGTGTGATCGATGCGACGATGCGATCCCGCGTGGTATCGAAGAAAGCGTACTGGTCCTTCGGAGCGCCCGATCGCCGGACAAGCCGGAGGTGTGGCGAGCTATCGACCCGGCGAATGAACCGAAAGGGCTCCTTTGGTGATTCAAGCTCGTCGAACCCGGCGCGGAGAACGCGCAGATCCTCGGGCTTGCCGTCGGATCCAATATCCATGTAGACGCTCGAAGAAGTCGAGATGACGTCCAAGGCCTGTTTGCCTCGATAGATGCTTTTCACCGACCAGTCGCGATAGTTGATGCGGAAGAGATTGACGCGGTACGAACGATCGCCATCCGCCTGCTGACGGATTACGTCGGCAAAGACCGGTGGCTTGGGAAACGAATGGACCAGCGTGTTCGGCGACCACGACGAGTCTTCGAATCGGACGCGGAGTGTGATCCTGGGCGGATCGGAAGGATCGAGCTCCCAGATCCCGCTGCATTTCTCCATGCCGCCTTCGGACCATCGCGCCAGGATCAGTACCTTCTCCGCCGGCGACGCGGCCGCTTCCGCGGCCGTGGGTGGGAAGAGTGCCGTCACGCCGGGCGGAAGCGAGCTGCCGGGCTGGGCGGAGAGGATGGCGGCGAGGAGTGCGAGCATTGAAATGGGTACGTGCCGCGAATGCGGAGAGTTCCAAACGGTCGTATCGGTAGAGTCGGGTGACGCGGAAAACGAAAGCGGCCCGCGGAGTGATCCGCGGGCCGCTTGTGCTTTCTACTGCGTGAGAGCTTCGGGCTTACTCATCCTGCGGGACGGGCTGGATGATCCCTGCGGGCTTGGCTTCGGGCTGGTTTCCGAAGAAGCCGAAGGGCAGGCCGCCGCCACCACCGCCGGAGCTCGGGTTGTAGAGGTAGTTGGCGTCGAGGAGCTTGGTGACGCGGTTGCGGATGTCGTCGAGGTGGCTCTTGCTGTAGGGGTCAAGGCCGGAAGCGTCCTTGAACTTGTCGAGCTTGGCTTTGAGGTCGCGAAGTTTGGCGGTCGCCAGGGACTGCACAGGCTTGCTGGCGGCGCCGGAACCGATGCCCTTGAGGGAGAGGTCCATGAGGCGGTCGATGTGCTCGCGCTGCAGGTTGCGGCGGAGGCTCGAGATCATGGGCTTGCGAGCGGTGAAGGAGCCGCTGGGCGAGTTGTCAAGCTCGGTCCAGATCGAGGCGGAGATGGTGTCGATGAGTTCCGGCACGGTGAGCGCATCCTGATCGGCCGGGATGCGGAACTCGTTGTCGAAGACGCG
>JBIKTT010000436.1:0-3050 GCA_044347925.1 Phycisphaerales bacterium | reverse complement strand
CCTTCGATGGTCCAAGCGTCCGATACGGTGCGGATCGAGCCGTCGGAGTTGGCGGGCTTGTCCCCGTCGCCATCGCCGGTGATCGACTCGACCAGCGCGGTGCCGCCGGGGCCGGCGAACGCCTTACAAACTTCCTTCGCACGGGCGACGAAATCCGTCATCTTCGGGCGGTTCTTGAGTGCATCGGGCTTCACCAGGCGTGCAACCGGCTCGGCCAGCCGGCCGCTCAGCGCCTGCACGCGGCGGTCCTTGTCGGTGATCTGAAGCTCCCCGAGAATTCGGGCCGCTTCGTCCAGTTCCGCCGGGGTCAGCGGAGCCGTTGCCCGGTCGTTCACGAGGGGGAAGCGGGCGAGCGAGACCAGACGGTTCACATCGGTGTCGGCATTGGTCTGGTACTCGCGGGCGAGGGCTTCGAATCCGCGCACCACCAGCGACTGCCAGTACGCGGGGACCGAAGCCGACGACACGAAGTCGTTGAACGCCTGGCCATCCGGCGATTCGGGGCTGAGCATCGCGAGCAGGCTCTCGCGAGCCGTCCGCGAACCGCCGCCGAGGCCGCGGAGCTTGCGACGCATGGAGTCGATTCGGTCGGCGATCGCGGGATCCGAAGCGGCCGCGATCACGCCCGCCTGACGCCCCGCCGCGTCCGCTTCGCGCCGGATCTCTTCCGACTGCAGCGCTTCGCCGATTGCCGAAAGATCGCGCTGAACCTGTTCGTGGAGAGCTTTGAGAGCCGCGTGCACGTCCACTGGGTTGGGCTGTTCCTGGGTCTCGAGCGCCGCGTGGAACGCGGTCCACGAATCAAAGTCGCGGACGAGAGCCTTGGCGAGCGTGGCTTTCCACGTCGCGGCGTACTCGCGGCCGTACTCGCCCATGGGGGTCGACACGCGCTTCACGCGGTCCGCGAGGTCCGCGCCGACGAGCCAGTCCTTCTTCGCACCGGCCATCTCGTCAAGAGTCGTCCTCCAGCCGCGGAACAGCGTCCCCACGACCGCCGGCGAATAGCTCGCGTCGATCGCTCGCACGCCATCAAGCCCCGACATCGCGACCTTGGTGACAGGGACGGGCGCACCCGCCGCCGCCGCAACCGTCTCGCGCACAAGCTTGCCCGAGTCCACGCCGCCGAGGAAGGCGCTCAGTCGGGCACCGACGCGCCCGCCGCGAGCGACATCGACGACGCGATCGGCGATCTGCGGGTCGTTCTGCGCACGGAGAGCGGGGCTGACCGCCGCGGACCACGCCGTGATGGACTCGCGCGCTTTCGCCGAGGCTTCATTGATCTCGCGGACGCGGGCGGCGGCGTCGGTCCAGTTGCCGCCGGTTTCCGCGGGCGTCACGAAGGGAAGGAGATCCTTATAGAGAGCGACGACGTCCTGGAAGCCGCGGGTGTCGGCTTGGCGGCCGCGCTCGATGAGTGCTTTCTTGCTCTCCTCGTTGAGGCTGCCGCGGATCTCGGCGACCTTGGAGGGCAGGCCCTTGGTGCCGGCTTCGAACGCGGCCACGAGCGCCGCTTTGATCGTTTCGGCGGCGGGAGCGGCTTTGGTCTTCTTCTCGACTTCGGCTTTGATGTCCTTGGGCAGAGCGGCTTCGATGAGGTCGGCCTGCTTCTGAATCTCTCGCTTCGCGCTCTCGACGAGCTCGGTTTCGCTTCGCCCGCCCAGACGGGTCCAGACGCTCGCGATCTCCGCGAGCTTGTCGTCGGCGGCGGTGGTCTCGAGACGAACGACCGCGGGGCCGTACTGCTTGGCGAACTCGTTGTAATCCTCGACGGTCGCCGGGGCCCGCTCGGGGATCATCCTGCGAAGGTCAGTGCCGGCGGCGACGAAGCGACGGATCGCGGCGTCCAGCCTTGCGAGGTCGCCAAGATCACCACTGCTGGTCGCCGCGTTCTTCCACGCTTCGCCGGCCTGCGCGACGGCTCGCTTGAGCTCATCGAGGGTTTCCGGGGTGCCGGCGATGCCGTGCTTGGCATAGTCCGCCGGGCTCAGCGTGGCCAATGCCTCGCGGAGCTGAGCGAGTTCATCCTTCGAGATCGTGGCACCGGGAGCGAGGAACGCGAGGATCGGCCCGGGGTTGATCGCTTTGTCCGCGGCGTCCTTGGCGTCCGCTTCGCGAGCCGGCGTGCCTTCGAGGGCTCGCGTCTCGGCCGCGACCAGTTCGGCCAGAGCGGCCGATGCGTCCGGCGACCACTTCACGTCGCGGCTTGCGAGCTGGGACCTCGCCGTCGACAGAAGCGGCGCCGCGACGGTGCGGATGACCACCGCCCGGTAGGCGGCTTGCTGGTTCTCGTTGACGTCGTTAAAGACGGTTCCAAAGCTCAGGAAACCCATGCTGACGGGCGAGTCCGCCTGCTTGCGAGCCCGCTGCAGCAGTTCGATCGGGGTGATCTTCTTGCCGCCTTCGACCTCGACGGCTTCCTTGTTCCCGAAGTACTCCGGGCCCGACACGCCACGGTCGATGACCTTGCCCTGCTCGACGCTTCCGGCGACCTGCGTCCAGACATCAAGCGGATCGCGGACCGCGCTGCGAAGCTGCCCGCTGCTGAAGAACGTCATCAGCGTGAGGGCCGCCGCCACCGCGATGCCCGCACCCATCACAAGGCGCTTACGACCGGCCTGCTCTTTCTGGACGTTGGTCGCCCGCGTGACCAGGCCCTTCTCGCGGAAGATCTTCGAGGTAAAGACGTCGCGGAGGAAGAACGACCGCTCCTCGTCGTAGACCTTGCCGCCGGGGATGGCGTCGACGTTGACGCCCAGAGCGGCCGCCAGGTCCTCGTCGAGGGCTTTGCCCTGGCGCATCGAGCTGGTGAAGTAGATGCCGCGCAGGAACAGCGGCTTGGGGGACCATTCGCCCGCTTGGAAGATGATCTCGAGATAGCGGCGAAGACGCGGAGCGATCTTCGCGATGTTGTCGGGGAGGGCGAAAAGCTCATCAACCTGATCCGTCCTGCGAGCCTGAGGGTCCTCGGTGTGCACCGGGTCCATCAAAAGCGTCGCGCGGCGCTTGAGCAGTCGCGACTTGATCGTCTTGACGTGCTCATCCACGGTCTC
>JBIKTT010000437.1:0-3050 GCA_044347925.1 Phycisphaerales bacterium | reverse complement strand
TCTTGTCGCCGGGGAAGCCGGCGAGTTCTTCGCGTCCGGTGAGTACACGCCCCCCGGAGGCGTGCGGGGCGACCACGTCGTGCGATGGACGGGTGATTCCTGGACGACTCTGGGCTCGGGGATGAACGCTCCGGTGTCAAGCCTTGTCCGCGGACCGTCCGGCGATCTCTACGCGGGAGGATTCTTCTCCCTCGCGGGCGGAACGCCGGTGAACGGGCTCGCCCGATGGGATGGCGCCCGCTGGCAGAGCCTTCAGTTCTCCGAGCGCGGCACCGTGGACAGCGTCGCGATTCTGCCCGACGGCCGCGTCGCGGTTTGCTTCCCTTTCGGGCCCGATCCCGAGGGCTTTTTCAGCGAGGTAGCGCTGCTTGAGAACGGGGTCTGGCGCCGGCTTGGAGGACGCATCGCCGGCCCGCAGCAGCTCAAGTTGCACGCGAGGCCCGACGGCACGCTGCTCGCGTTCGGTCCCATCCGGCTCGCGGATGGCTCTCGCGTGCAGATGATCCGCTGGACCGGATCGGAGTGGGTCCCGATCTCGGATGGGATCGATTCCGACATCGTCTGTGCGCTCTCGGCTCCGGACGGCGATCTTCTCGTCGGCGGCTACTTCGAACGAGCCGGCGAGCACGTCTCTCGCTTCTTCGCCCGCCTTCACGAACCACGCCCGCTTCGCATCGGCCGGCAAGCGGACTCGGCGCGTCTCTGCCTCAATGGCCGGACGACCTTCTCGGTCGAGGTCGCCGAGGGAAGCCCCGACGCGGTGCGTTGGGAAGCTCAGCTGGCGGACGGTTCCTGGGTTCCGCTCACGGACGGAGAACTGCGCTCCGACCGGGGCACGCTGCTGGGCCATCTGGACGGGTCGGCCACGTTGTCTCTGACGATCGAACTGAATCCCAACATGGCTGCTTCGAGCTCGTATCGCGCGTTCCGCTGCCGCGTGGAGAACGACTGTGGAGCGGTCTCCTCCGAGCCGGCTTCCCTCGCGATCTGCGCGGCCGACTTCAACTGCGACGGGTTCATCGATTTCTTCGACTACGACGGATTCGTCGCGTGCTTTGAGAGCGGCGAGTGCGGCCCGGATCAGTCGGCCGACGTCAACGTCGACGGATTCGAGGACTTCTTTGACTACCTCGACTTCGTGAGCGCCTTCGAGTCCGGTTGCTGAACAGCGCGCGAGAGTGCGGACGAGGTCACGAGCGCGGAAAGAGCCAGGAAAGTTCGCACGCTGTTCATCCCAAAGCGGAGGCACCGCCGCCGCTCGGGCCGCCGCTCGCCGGTGACGGCGTTCCACACTCTGGACACGGCCCGGGCGGCGCGCCACGCCGGTCATACGCGCACGCGACGCACTGCCCCGCGCTCAGCCGCTTGCGGTACCGCCACGCACGGACGGCCGGGGCCGCTCCCCAAAGCAGCGTCCAGATCGCAAGGTTCCCCGCCAGGCCCACCGGGTTCACGCCCCACGGCACAAGCCACAGATACGGGAACGCGTTGGACTCCAGCCGGGCACCTCCGACCAGCCGTTCATACCCCGGAGTGTCGCCGAACGTCAGGCACACGCTCGACTCCACCGCCGTCAACGGAAAGCCGGCCCGGTGCCGATGGAACTCAAGCCCGGTCCGCCCCATCGCGCTCTCCCCCAGCGGCCCCAGAAGCTCCACATCCGCCCCGGTGACCTGCTCGGCAAGCGCGACGTCCCACCGGGCGGTCGAAACGGTCGCCATCGCGTACACCGACCGATACGGAGTCGCCGCGACGCGTTCATACCCAAGCCACGCGAACCGGCCGGAGCTGATCGCCGTGTCGAAATCGCGCCCCGCATGCGAAAACACCCGCCGAACGGGCACACCCATCCACTCCGGCTTGCTCCACGCCACCACAAGCGGCCCGTACGTGAACACGACGGTGCACACCACGCCCGCCATCAGCGCGAGCGTCCACCGCCGCCGCGAACTTTGAGGACGCGCCATCACCATGCCGCAAGCCTACCGACTGGCCCCACCTGATGTTGCCTCGCCGTCAGGAACACCGCCGCGATGTCCGCCTTCTCAGGAGACGGTTGGCCCTAGTACTCGCGGTCGACCAGAATGCCCGGCTGGGGCACCGAGTACCGCCCCTGAGCGTCGGACGGAAGCGGCGACGGCGAGTCAAGCGTCAGTTGGTCGACGTTCGGCGCGAACTCGTGCTTGCAGTCGAGCATCGCCTGGTACGAAACCTCACGGCCGGTGTGGGCGGCCATCCGGCCCATGCAGCAGACGAGCGTGGACTCGATGCCGTACTTCGCCTCGTTGTAGGGCTTCCCGTCGCGGATGGCGGCGATGAAATCGTCCCATTCGTTCTGGTACGGGCTTCCCTCTTCCTTGAAGCTCGCGGTGATGCTGTCCTTGCTCATCGTGCGGTTGTTGAAGATGACCGACGGCGCCCCGCAGTCGCTGTTGCTCGAAACGATCGCCGCGCCCTTGGTCCCGAGCATGTGGCTCGAGAAAATCTCCTGGCATCCGTCGATGTTCCGGCCGTTGAACATCTGCTTGGTCCCGTCGGCGTAGGTGTACTCGACGCCGTAGGAGTCAAAGTTCTGATCGACGTTGAGCTCGCCGTTCCGCTTGGCTTTGTAGTGCCGCCCGCCGTACCCGACGGCCTTGACGGGGAGAGCATCCTTCATCCAGCAGAGCTGATCGATGATGTGGATGAAGAAATCGTTGTACCCGCCGCCGCTCGCCCAGAAATACCCGTGGAACCGGCGGAGCTGATACTCAAGATCGCTGATCCCCGCGGGCTTGGGGCCCGAGCGGAAGGTCGCGATCTCGCCCTGCATCCGGTACCCGTGCTGCGAGATGATCTCGCCGATCTCGCCGTCGCGGACGCGAGCGACAAGCTGCTGCATCGGCCGGCTGTGCCGCGACATCAGCCCGACCGCCACACGAAGCCCCTTCTTCTCCGCCTGCTCCGCGAGGTCGAGCATCCGCTTGCCCGTCGGACCGTCGACGCAGAGCGGCTTCTCCATGAACACGTTCAAGCCCTTCTCGATCGCGTACTTGAAATGCACCCAGCGG
>JBIKTT010000435.1:0-3055 GCA_044347925.1 Phycisphaerales bacterium | reverse complement strand
CGGCTTGGCACCATGCTCCTCCGCCTTGGGCAGTTTGACCGCGGCTGGGCCCATTACGAGCACCGGCACCATTTCGAAGCCTACCGCAACCTCGCGCGGCAGTTCAACGTGCCCCGCTGGTCGCGAACTCTCGCCAAGCCCACGGACACGGTCATCCTCGCGGGTGAGCAGGGCTTGGGCGACGCGATTCAGTTCGTGCGGTTCGCGGCGGAGCTGCGGCGGCGGTGCGGGCGGGTGGTGCTTTATGTCAGGCCGGAATTGGCGGACATTCTGTCGACCGCACCGGGCGTGGACCAGGTCGTCGCGGTGGGTCAGCCGCTGCCGCGGGCCGATGCGTGGCTGCCGATGCTGAGCGCGCCGCACGATCTTGGCCTTGACCTTTCGACCGTTGGCGCAGGCGTGCCGTACCTCGCGGCGGACATGGTGTCGGCGGCGCTGTGGAAGCGTGAGATCGATCGTTTGGAAGCCGCACACGGGAGCGGTCGCGGGCTTCGCGTCGGACTGGTGTGGGCGGGGAACCCGGAATATCACGACGATCGGGGGCGGTCGATCTCCGGGCCGACGCTGCTGCCGCTGGCGACGACACCGGGCGTGGCCTGGTTCAGTTTGCAGAAGGGGAAAGGGGCTTTGGACCTTCCGGGGCTTGCTGAAGCCGGCTGGAGAATGCACGACCTGGGGTCGCGGTGCGCGACGTTCGGCGACACGGCGGCGGTGATGTCGGGGCTTGACCTTGTGATCTCGGTGGACACGTCGGCGGCGCACCTTGCCGGGGCGCTCGGCAAACCCGTGTGGATCCTGAACCGGTTTGTGCCCGAGTGGCGATGGCTTGACGGTCGGGAAGATTCGCCGTGGTATCCGACGGCCCGGCTTTTCAAGCAGCGTGCGCCGGGCGACTGGGGCGAGGTCCTCGTGCGGGTGCAGCGCGAGCTTACCGCGATGGCGGCGCCGCGGGCGTAGATGCGGTCGCCGGAAGCGGAGCTTCATCCAGGCATTCGCGAGCAAGCTTGGTGACCGAGGCTCGAAGCGAATCCGTGCCGGCCTTTCCGTCGCGGACGCGGGCGGCAAGCTCGTGGCTTTCGCGACAGACCCGGGCGAGATCTGTGAGCCGATCGGCAAATGGGGCGGCGGGCGGGGACACCCCGGCGGTCAGCTCGGCCGCGAACGCAAGCTTGGACGCCTGCGCCGCGAGTCTTGAGATGCGCCCCGCCAGCAGGACCGGCGCGTATCGATCCACGAACGCCCGGATTCGCGCATCTCCGTCGGCGGCGGTCGCTTGGGCCGCCAGGTCCCGCGACTGCTCCTCAAGCCCTTCGGCGAGCGTGCGAAGCGTCTGCGAACTCATCTCCCACCCAGGCCAGGCGTTCCCGGACGGCTCGTCATTGCCCGCGAGAGCCAGGACGATCGCTTGCGCGTCGCCTGTCAGCAGCATCGCCCGGTGGAGCCTGCGGAGCCGCTCACCGATCTCGATGGGATGCTTGTCGGGCGACCCCCAGCCCTTGAGCCACGCGGTCCGGTCGTCGTCGATCGTCTTGATCAGCGATCTTGAAGCTTCATCCGTCCGGGCGCGGAGCTCGGCTTCGCCGGGCATGAGCACCAGGTCCCTCGTGTCGTCCGCGAGCGCTCGCACCCTGGCGAGTGCCGCGTTCAGAGCGTCACGCGTGGCGGGCTCATTCTTCTGGCCAAGCTCGTACGCGACCTTGGCGAACGCGAGCAGGCGGTTGGCGAGGAGGGTGAACTCTTCACGAGCGGCGGGCTCGGCATTCGCGGGCGTCGGCGGGGTGGGCGGGCCCTGCGCCGCGAGAATCGCATCGCTCGCAGCGACGATGGCCGCGACGTCCTCCAGACGGCGGGAATGGGCCGCGACCGCGGCGATGAACTTGGGCGAGTTGACGGATTCCTCGGCGGTCTGCGCGAGAAGAGCCTCGGGCAGGACCTCGAGCAGATCGGCTTCGCTCAGCCTCGCCAGATCAAGCATCGTGCGGAGGGCGGGCCGGAACTGCCGGACCACCTTCTTCTCATCGCGAAGCAGCTCCCGCCGGGGCAGGAGCTCCGCCGCGCGGACCAACGCCTCAAGACGCGTGATCTCCGCGTCGCGAGCCCCCGGTTCGCTCGACGGCCCGTCCGTCGCGAGCTTGACGAAAGCTTGATGGGCCCGCGTCGCTGTCGCACCTTTCTGAGACGAAAGCCCCGCCGCGAGTCTGCCGAGCATGGCCAAACGGCGCAGTCGGCGCGTCGGCTCGACGCTTCGGGGTTCATCGGCGAGCCTCCTGCACGCGTCCGTGAACTGAGAAAGCACCGCCGGTTTGCTCTGCGCCGGGAACCAGGGCGGTGGAGCCAGCGCCAGCGCCGCCGCATCCACAAGCCGCCGTCGCGTCTCCGCCGCAAGCGCGGCGTACGCCGGCGACGCGTCCGCGAGCGCAAGCCTGCGAGCGATCGCGGACAACGCCCCGGCAAGACCCGGATCCTGCGAAACCAGAGGGTCCAGCGCCTTCAGATCAGCTGCGGCCGGGCTTGATTCCCAAAGCCAGGGCGACCGATCCGCCGCGGCGACCATCAGCGGCGCCAGGAGGTCGCGCACCGCCAGCGAGAGAGCGATCGGGTCTTCCGGCACCGCCGCCGCCAACGCGAGAGCATCCCGAACGAACAGATCCTGCGCCGTCCCGTCAAGTGCCGGCATCACCGCTTCCACAAGCGGCAGACGCTCCGCAAGCGTCAGCGCCAGAAGCACCGACCGCGGCTGGGCCGGGGAAGCGTTCTCGCTCGTCCGAAGCAGCGCCGCCGTCACAGTTCGCAATGCCGCAATCGTCGGGGTAGCACCCTTGGCTTGGGCTTCCAGTGCGTCCGCGCGGTCCAGGATCGACGCGCACGAACCCGGCGGCGGAGAACCCGGCCGTCCAAGCTGAAGCGGTTGAGCCACTCCGGCACCCGCAAACGAGGATGCAAGCAGAACCGCAAGCACGGCCGGCTTACCCGCGAGCAAGCGCAAGCCCGCGTTCGTAGACCTCTTCCAAGCGGGCCACCATGTGCTCCGCACTGAAGCGGACTCGGCACATCT
>JBIKTT010000434.1:0-3056 GCA_044347925.1 Phycisphaerales bacterium | reverse complement strand
CAGAGCTACACCGTCCTCGGCCTCCACGACACGGCGAGCGCCGTTGCCAAGCTCCCGACCATTCGGACGCCCGGGCGGGAGGAACAGCGGGCAACCGGCACCGACGGCAAGGCACGATGGGGAGTGATTGGCCCCCGCCGCGCTCACATTCCCCGTTCCGCGCGGAGACTGCGGGCCTGAGTGCGTTGCAGCTTTGTGAACAACGATCGTCGTGGCTCGCATCTCGTTGGCGACACTCGCTGCTCAAGGTGCACCGCGGAAAAGGGCTGTGCCCGCGATCCGGCGATCCCGAGAGAAAACAACCGCCGAGAGCACGCGGCTCTCGGCGGTCGGGAGGCTTCGGACTTGACTCTGCTGCGGGCCGCTCACAGATCGGCGTTCACGCAAACCGGAAACAGCCAGAGCACTCAGCTCATGGGCGACCGATGGCCACGGGGTGGCCGTGCTCGGCGGGCACGATGGTCCCCGGGCCCGAGAGCACGAAGCTTCCGCCGTACGAGCCCGGTAGCACGCCCATGACGCGCCCGGTTTGCGGAGCGTCATGCAACTCCCATTCCAGGAGCGCCAGCGACAGCGAAAGGCCGCTGGACACCAAGGAGGGCACCGGCGATCGCAGCAGCCCGCTCGACGGGAAGGTTCGATTCTGCGTGGTGTGCGTCCAGACGCCGTCGCCATCCAGGTCGTGGTAATTGATCCAGACCTGGGTGATGCCGGCCCGAACCATGTCTCCAAACAGGTTCTGCATCTCAAACCCGTTGCCGGGCACACGGAAGTTGCTCGAGAAGTTCTCCTCGGGCGGCGCGCTCTGAAAGTTGCCGCGTTCTGAAGAGATCGACCAATTGCCGTTCGGGCTCTGGATCGCGTACCGCATCTCGGTATTGGGATCAGCCCAGCGTATCCGCGCGGTGTCTCCCTGGATGACCGCCATCGCAGCGCGGGGCTGACCGTCCACGGGCGGCGGATACCGGTGGTCCCAGCTCCAGATGGTGGCCCGCATCTGCTCGTCGGCGGGGAACTCGATGGGATTGCCTGGGAGGCCCAGCGATTTGCCGACCGGATCAAAGCGGACGTAATCCATGCCCGCGCGGACCGCTTCTCTGACCACCGCCGGCGATTCACTGCCGTACGTGGCGTATTGCCCGGCGGAGGTGTTGTTGTAGAGCACCGAATAGGCGGAGGTTGACGTGCAGCTGGGCCTGACCTGAGTGCCGACCGGGGTTGCTCCCCAGTAGTGCCACGCGGTGTCGCTGGCGAAGTCCCTCGCATGAAAGGTGTACCAATTGTTATACCCGCAGTACGGAACACTCGGAACGTCGGACAGCATGAAGTCCTGCGTCGGGTAGTCCCCCCAGTAGTGGTCGTCGCAGGGCGAAGTCACGCCGCCGGTGTTCACGATGAGCACGCGCCCGAAGCCGCGGAGCTCATTCATCGTCATCCTGGTCGCAGTCCTGGCGATTGCATCCGCGTCGGTCGCCCCGCCGTGCGCAGCAATGTCGCTCGGACGGATCAGCACGTCGGGGCCGTGCCCGGGGTCGCCTCCGCCCAGGATATCGTTGACCCAGACTTGCAACATCGCGTGCCAGTTGGACGGGTACGACATCGGGAAGTGCTGCTCGAAGTTGATCGTGATCACTTCGTCCGGGTTGTTGTTGAGCCACTGGCGGATCTCGTACAGACCGTCCCACACGGTGTTCTGTGCGGAGCTGATGTTGCCGCCGGCGCAGGTGGTGTGCGATAGCCAGAGCTCGTTGGGGTACACGACCGAGGCGTGCACATCCATGTCGATTGCGCGCAGGCCAAGGTCGAGCTGTTCCCAAAGGGTGTAGGAGTGCTGCGAGTTGGGGTAGATCGCTTCGCCGTAGGCTCCGGAGTTGAACGAGTTGTGAGAGCCCAGCAGCAGGGACTGATCCTGCCGCATGTCGGCCGCCAGTTCACGCTGGAGCTTCATGGCGCGGTACTCGGTGCCAAGCCTCCACGCGGGGATGTCGACCTGCTGGGCGTGGGCTGTGCCGACCGCTCCGGCGATCATCGCGATCGCGGCGAGACGGACACTCAAAGGCCGGGGGAATCTGTCAATGCTGGGTGAACGAGAGTGCATGGTGCGCTCCTCGATGAATGGTGCGGGGTGTAGGGCTGGCGACGCTTACTGCAGGGTGACGAGGACGAGCACGAGGCCTTTGCCGCTTTCCAGCTTGCTCATGGCCTTGCCGAGGGTGGCGCCGCTGCCCTTGGTGTGATCGGAGACTTTCATCGCGTGTCCGGGCGTCGAGGACGTGGTGAGCAGGTCACCGGCAGAGACCGCGCCGCCCGCGTCCGCGTCGACATAGCACCAGACGCGACCAGCGTTCGCGATGGGGTGCTCGCCGTCGGCAACCGTGCCCTTCTGGCCCAGGACGAGCCCGGGAGCGATGCCATCCGCACCGCTGATGATCCCGGCGACCGTGCGGTCGTACGTGCCCGACGCGATCCGAAGCTTGCCGACGCGATCCGGATCGATGCTGACGACCATCCCGGGCATGGGCTTGACGTCGCCCGCCGGCGACACGTCGTACGACTCAGCCAGATCGGCCCCGCCCTCGATGATGATCACCTTTGCCCGGATGTTGCCGTTCACGTGCAGTTTCTCGGTCGGATCGATCGTGCCGATGCCCACGTTGCCAGCCCCGGCGTCCACGTTGAAGAGCAGGTGCTTGCGACCGCCGCGGGAGTTCATGTAGATGTCGCTGTTGCCGATGAGGTCGATGGCCGCTCCCGACACAATGTCGAAGGTGCGAGCCGGGTTGGCCGTGAAGTCGCTCGCGTATCGGAGCGTTCCCACCGAGGTCATGCCGGCCGCCAGGAACGTTCCGCCCACGCTCGCGCTTCCGTTCACCTCCAGCTTGCGCGTGGGATTGACAGTGCCGATCCCGACGTTGCCGTTGGTGTCGATGGTCATGCGCGGGACCTGGTCGGAAATCATCAGCTTGCCCGCGCCCTCGCCGTTGCTCGCCCCGGTCGAGATGAGGGCCCAAGCGTCGCCGCCCGCGGTGGAGTTGATCAAGGAGAGGGAGGTCCCA
>JBIKTT010000433.1:0-3068 GCA_044347925.1 Phycisphaerales bacterium | reverse complement strand
CGCTCCCTCAGTCGCGTACGCGAGGGGTGAACCAACCGCCAAGCCGCTCGCTCACCATCATGCTTTGGCTCGCTTTGCTCGCGTCCGCCGCCTTCGCGGCTTTCGTGTGGCTGATGCCCGGGGATCTTGAGGACGCCGGGCGGCTCCGACGCGGGTTGTTCTGGGTGGCGTTTATGGGCCGGACTTACAGCGTGCTTCTGGGTGCGATGGTGGTCGCCCTTGCCGCGGTCGCTCTGCTGCTCAGGCGTCGGGCGGTCGCGGCGGGCTCGATGCTCCTGGGGTGCGTGCTTCTGGGCCCGTGGGCGGCTTCGCTCGTGCGCCCGCTCCCCGATCGCCCCGACATGCCGTCCTTCACCGTCATGTCCGCCAATCTCCTGGTGCACGTCTCGGCCGAAGCCGAGCTTCTCGCCGAGATCCGCCGGACCGATCCGGACATCATCTGCTTCCAGGAGTACACGCCCGCGAAAGCCGCCGTGCTCGTCCCCGCGCTGTCAGCTCTGTACCCGCACCAGGACCAGGCCATGCGGGACCACGCTTTCGGCCAAGCCATCTTCTCCAAGTTCCCCTTCATCGCCCCTCCCGATCACGCGCCACACCGGGCTCTTCGCGACCAGTTGCGGGACTCCCTCCGCGTCGGCGGCGTCGTCGGCATCCAGGACCCGCAGATCCGCGCGGTTGTCGACATCCGCGGCACGCCCGTCGTCATCCACAACATCCACTACCCGCCGCCAATGTCCGGGTCCTACCTCGCCGAGCAGCGACGCATGACCGAGTGGCTCTGCGCATCCGCCCGCGAAGAGACTCGCCCGCTCATCCTCGCCGGCGACTTCAACTGCACGCCCGAAAGTCTCAACGCTTCGGACCTCCGCGCCGCCGGCTTCGCCGAGGTCGGGTCCGTCGCTCGCGGCCGAAGCACGACCTGGCCCACCGAGGGCCTCCTCGCGTGGATCCCGGTCCGCATCGACCACCAGTGGCACAGCGAACACCTCGCGTGCGTCCACAGCGAGGTCTGCAAGCCAAACGGCTCGGACCATCGCCCGATCATCGCGATCTACGCTTTGAAGCAACCCGCGAGTGTCAGCACCCCGTCTCAAACGCCGTGACAAAGTCCGTGTAGTCGAAGAAATCCGCGAATCCGTCGAGGTTGTAGTCTGCGCGGAGGGCGCCGCTCTCGAATGCGCCGAGGTACGCGTCGTAGTCGAAGAAATCGATGAAGCCGTCGCGGTTGAAGTCCGCCCGGCACAGGTTGCGCGCCATCCACGCCACCCCTCGGTACACCTCTTCGCCGCTGATGCGGATCTCGCCCGGCGGCGCGGTGAACCCGGTGTTGGTCAGTTCGATCGTCCAGGAAAGCGCGTCCCGCGACCCATACATCGAGTCCTTGGCCGCTCCGCTCGTCGCGTAGAGGGTCTGGTTCCCCTGCCCCGCCCGGTACGTCTGCCCGCCGGTCTGCATGACCTGCGACAAGCCGGGATCCCAGCGCTGATAAAGCCCGACCGCTTCCGGCCGCGCGGAGGTGTACCCCCATGGCCACAAAATCAGCCGCCCGTACGTGTGCACATCCCAGTAAAGCACCGCTCGCGCCCCAAGCCGCGCCGCGAGGTCCCGCATCGCCTGCGTCTCCGGCTCGGAAAACGGAGCCGTCCCGCGGTAAATGTCACTCCTTGGATCGGGGCTTGACCCGTTGTTGCGGCCCCATTCGTACCCCCAGTTGCGATTGGGGTCGATCCCGAACGCGCCGTTGCCGTTGGGCCGACGCGTCTTCCGCCAGAAGCGGTCGGTCGTCCAGGTGTACACGTACCCGTCGGGATTGACCATCGGCACGAGCACCACCTCGTAACGATTCAGAATGTCCGCATCCGCCGAGCCCGGAGCCCACTCCGTCGCAAGCCGGTTCACGAGGTACATCGTCGCCATCACCGAGACCCACTCGCGGGCGTGCTGCAAGCTGTTGAGCAGAATCACGGGCTTGCCGCCCTCAAACCCGCCCCCTTCCGGCGACGTGAGTCGAAGAGCGAAGATCTCCCGGCCCTCAAAGCTCTGCCCGATCGCTTCCCGCCTCACGATGTCCGGTCTCGCCTGCACGAGCGAATCCGCGAACGCCGACACCTCGGCGAACGGCTTGAAGTCATCGAACCAGTCACGCTCGCCGAACGGCGCCTCAAGCCGGGCCCGCTCCTCCGCGGCGATGGCTTCCACGTCCGGAATGAACATCTCGTACGAAAGCCCCAGCGCGTCAAGCTCGCGGAGATCCTCGCGGCGAACCCGCCAGTCCATCCGCCCCGCTTCGTCCGCCTGATGCGACCAGCAGTCGCCCGAAAGCTGCGACATCAGCATCACGTCCCGCGCATCACGCATCGTCACGCGCACGACGCACGTGCCGTCCGCAAACGCCGACCCCGCGAGCGCCCAAGCCGCCATCCACGCCGAAAGCCGATGCATCACGCCCTCCCGCGGCTTGCCGCCGCTTCTGTCGCTCTCCGCCTCAGCAGCCTCGTTCAAACGCCGACACGAACGCGTCGTAGTCGAAGAAGTCCACAAAATCATCGCCGTTGAAGTCCGCGCTCAGACCCGCGGGGCAGCCCGCACCCTCGAAGCACTGCACGAAATCGTCGTAATCGAAGAAGTCGACAAAGCAGTCGCGGTTGAAGTCCGACCCGCACGCCGGCGTGCTCGTGATCACCGCCGTCCCGCTCGTGAACTCCAGATACCCGACCGACGCCGGCGAGATCGTGACGTTCCTGATCGTGAACGACGCGATGTTCGAAGCGTTGATCCCCACGCTGATCGTCGCGCCGAAACGGACCGTCACACCCGCGATCACCTGCTCGCTGTCAAAGACCGTCTCGCTCAACTGGATCGGGTGCACCCCGCCGTTGGAACTCGACACCGTCCCATTCAGGAACGCCGACGACCCCGGCGCAAGGTCCTCAAGCACCTGGGCCAGCGGCGTCGGCGTCGGATACCGAATCGCAAGAAGCGTGAACCCGCCCGCGCCCCGCACCATCCCGTTGATCGAGTACGTGTACGTGCAGCCCGGATCGATCGTGTCCGGAGCGCTCGACCGG
>JBIKTT010000432.1:0-3073 GCA_044347925.1 Phycisphaerales bacterium | reverse complement strand
TTCGTCAAGGTCGAGGAAGCTTCCAAACCCGTCGAATCTCTTCCGCAGGTCGCTTCGTTCATCAAGGCGCTTCGCACCGGAACGACGCCCGAAGCCGGCAAGACCTTCTCGGCTTCCGAGACCGGTCCCGCGATCTCGTCACTCGCCGCCGCCATGAAGTGGTCCGCCCGCGACGAGGACGACATCGCCATCTACACCGCCGGCCCGCACACGCTCACCTTCATTACCGTCACCGTCGGCGACGCCGAAGCCCTCGTCTCAACCTCGGAGGTCAGCGCCGCGCTCTTCGCCGATGTCCTCAAGGCCGCCGGGATCAAGCCCTCCGACGCGCCCGACGCAAGATCCACCCAGTCGCTTCTCTTCGTCACCTCCGGCGGCCCCGACCCGCGAAGCGGCCCCCGCGTCTGGGCGAGCCCCGACGGCGCGGCGATTCTGGCCGCCGCCGTCCCGGGCGTTCCCGCCGAATGGAACGGCTGGTTCGCTTCCAACGAAACCCTTGAGGCTCCGAAGACGAGCGCCGGCTTCCGCTGGATCCCCGAGGGCGTCACGATTCCTCCCCCCTCGCTCGATCTTCCGATTCAGCAGGTCTCTCCCGAAGCCGCGGCGCTCGTCGCCCGCCGCTTGGGCTGCCGCCTCCCCACGCCGGAAGAGTGGGCCGCCGCACGAGCGACTCCGCTCGCCGATGGCTCATCCAACCTCCGCGACGGGGCATGGAAAGCCGTCCGCGATCCCTACGTCGCACAGATCGACGCTTGGAACCGCGACTCACGCAACGAGTTCAACAAAATCGAAGCTCAGCTCCCCTCCGCCGGCATCTTCATCCCGCCCGCCCAAGCCGGGGCTTTCAACCCAATGACCGACGCCGAAGCGACCGGCTCGGACGGCGTGGTCTTCTTCCGTCCGGCGCCGGGGGCGAGCACCAAGTTCATGGATCTCGTCGGCAACGTCGCCGAGTTCGTCACCACCGACCCCGCGTCGATGGACAAGCTCCCCAAGGACTGCTCCGTCAGCGACGCGTTCAGTCTGTTCGGATCCAACAATTACGCACCCCTCCGCGTCGTTGGCGGATCGGCTCTCACCCCGCCCGCCGGTTCGTTCGCATACGACGCCACCAAGCCGCAGCCCGTCGATTCCTCCGCGAGAAGCGGCTTCTCCGACGTCGGCTTCCGCCTCGCCATCACCAAGGAAAGCGGACCCTCCGGCTCGCCTTTCGAGCGTGCTCAGAAAGCCTTCGAGAAAAGGCTCAAGCTCATCGCCGTGCCGTGAACGCTCGCTCGCTCAGCCCGCGAGCGCCGAAACGACTTCCGCAAGCGTCGTGTGCCCCGCCGCCGCTTTCGTGTACCCATCCTCGCGAAGTGATGCGAGGTTTCCCTCCGCTTTGGCGTGCTGGGCGATGGCCCTCGCGTTCGTCCGCTGCATCACAAGCTCGCGGGTGCGGTCGCTCATCCGGAGGAGTTCGTACACGCCGATGCGCCCGCGGAATCCGGTGTTTCGGCACGCCCGGCACCCCGACCCGTGGACCAGCTTGGTCTCGGGCGTCACGACGAAGTCCGCCGGGATGTCCCCCGGGTGCGGCACATGCGGCGTTGCGCACTCGCGGCAGACCCGTCGCACCAGTCGCTGGGCCAGAATGCCCTCGACCGAGCTTGAAACCAGGAACGGCTCGACGCCCATATCGAGAAGCCGCGTCGTCGCTCCCGAAGCGTCGTTGGTGTGAAGCGTGCTGAAGACCAGGTGGCCCGTCAGCGAAGCTTGGATCGCCGTCTCCGCAGTCTCCTTGTCGCGGATTTCGCCGATCATCACCACGTCCGGGTCGTGACGCAGGATCGCGCGAAGCCCCGCCGCGAAGTCCAAGCCCACCTGATGGTTCACCTGGATCTGGTTCACGCCCTTGACGTGATACTCGACCGGGTCCTCGACCGTGATCGCTTTGATCTCGTCCGACACGATCTTGTTGAGGCTCGCGTAAAGCGTCGTCGATTTGCCCGACCCCGTCGGCCCGGTGACGAGCAAGATGCCGTGCGGCCGGTTGATGAGGTCCGCCCACATCCCAAGCACGCCGGGGGGCATGCCGAGCTGGTCCAGTGACATCAGCACCGCGGCTTTCGACAGAATGCGGAGCACCACGCCCTCGCCGAAAAGCATCGGGATTGTGCTCACGCGGAGGTCGATCTCTTCCGCCGGCCTTCCCTGCACGCGCGACCGGAATGTGATGCGGCCGTCCTGCGGCTTGCGTTTCTCGGCGATGTTCAGGTTCGCCATGATCTTGAGGCGGCTGATGATCGCCGGGCCGAACCGCGAGATCGTGCTCGCGACGTTCGCCCGCTGAAGGACGCCGTCGATGCGGTATCGCACCACAAGCTCGTGCTCGTACGGCTCGACGTGGACGTCCGTCGCCCGCTCGGAGACCGCTTCGCTCAGGATGTCGTTGACGAGCTTGACGACCGACGCTTCCTGCGCCGCTTCCATCTCGTCCCCGCCGGCCGCTTTCGCCGCCGGCGCGTCCGGCATCCCCGCCGACATCGCGTCAAGGGTGTCCCCACCGACGCCGTAGTTCGCCCGGATGAACCCGTGAAGCTCTTCCTCGTCCGCCAGCACCGGCTCGATCGAGAGGCCCGTCAGAAGCCGCAGCTCATCCGCTGGCGACAGGTCAAACGGGTCCGCCGTCGCCACCGTCAGTCGCGAACCCTCGCGAGCGATCGGCACGCACCGCCGCCCGAAGACGAACTTCGCCGGCACCAGCGACAGCACCGCCGGCTCGACCGTGAGCGACGGCAGGTCCGCCAGCGCCATGTGAAACTGCTCGGCCAGCGCCGCAAGCACCTGCTCGCGACCCAGCCGCCCCGACCGAACCAGCACCCGGTCCAGCCGATCACCCGAAGCCACCGCTTCCCCGCGGGCCGCTTCAAGCTCATCCGGAGTGATCAGCCCGCGATCAAGCAACGTGACGCCAAGATCCATGCCGGATGGTATTCGAGCCTCGCCCGGCCCGCTTAGCATTCCCCATGATCCTCCGCACCTCGCTGATCGTCCTCGCCGCCGCTTCCGCCGCCGTGCTCCCCGCCTGCGAATC
>JBIKTT010000431.1:0-3096 GCA_044347925.1 Phycisphaerales bacterium | reverse complement strand
CTGACGGCGAAGTGGGCGATCGCGATGACGGCGAGGAGGGCGAGCGTTCCGATCACGACGACCATGAACGTGCCGCGCCGCGTCTTGGCGACCCCGGCGGGAACGCCGGCGACCGCGCGGAGGACCGCCGCCGGCCCACCCATCGCGCGCCCGAGCCGCTTGACCAACCCGCTCTTGTCTTGATTCGTGCTCATTGCTTGAACTCCTGCCACACACCCATTCCCAGCCCCGTCACACACCACACCCGTCCCCCGCCCGCCGTCCGGCTTCCGCGTGATCACTGAGGATCAGGCGTTCCGGGCAGTTCGAAGACCCACTGGAACCGTTCTTCCTTCAGCGGCTCGCGCTCGTCGGTGAGAGCGACCGTGATCCGCACCAGCTTGGGCCAAGCCCACGGCACGACCACCGGGTCGTACGGATCGCTGAGGTTGCCGTTGTTGACCTGCGGGTTGTAATAAGGATCAAAGAACCCGAAGTGAGCCGTCTGCGTCGCCGTCCGCGGAGGGATGGGCGACCCGTAGATGAGCTCACGGCGCGCGTAGTGGGCGGTCGCTCCGCCGCTGAGGCCGGTGCGCCCGGCGAAGGGCGAGTACCGCGGGCTCTCGTCGTACTGCGTCATCTGCGAAGCCCCGGTGTTGGACCCGTACCAGAGGAGCTCGCCGGTGTTGGGGTTCACAAGCCCGAACGTCCACTCGACGATGAACTCCGTGCATCGCGGGAGCACCGCGCCCTGCGTCAGCATGGACTGGTCCGCTCGACGGGTCAGCAGCGCCACCGCGTCCTCGCCCTGACGGCCGGACAGGTCGGTGAGCACATTGAGATAGTCGGGCGGAGCCGACTCGGCACGCATGCGCGCGGCCCGCGGATCGGTTTGGCTGGTCGGGCCGTACCGGTCCGACTGCGTCGGGAACGCATCCTGCATCCAAGCGTGCATCCGACGGAGATCGTCGATGTCCGTCGCGCGGAACTTGGCGTTCCACGTCGCGTCCGGGTCGGCCGCGGGGTCGTTGTACCTCAGGCTCTCGTACCGGGCGAGGAGGTTGGGATCGCGGGGATCGAGGTCGAACGTCTGCACGATCGTCCGGATCTCGTTGAGATCCGTCGTCGCGATGTCCACCAGGCCGGAGGAAAGCTGCGGGAAGGTCGAGCCCGGGTCGCCGCCGGGGCCGGTGACGGGACGGGCGAGCTGATCTCGACGCGCGTTCGCGCCGGGAGCCACCACCGAGACCAGCCGACCCAGGCTTCGGAAGATGTGCGAAGCCGCCGGCTGGCTTGCGATCTGCACCTCGTTCTCGCTCAGACGCGAGTTGGGAGCTCCGCCGTTGGCCGCCAGACGCAGAGCCCGGGGCCAGCCGCGGGCCGGAAGATCCTCACGGGCCGACTTCGGCGTCGCCAGGAGCGTCACCTTGCGGCCGAGCGTCCAGTTCTCGGCGAACGTGTTCGGAAGCACACCGCCGCCGGGGAGCGCTTCGCCGAAGCTGCCGCCGCCGGCGTAGGCGAAGAGCTCGGCGCGGCCGGGCACGGTGTCGGTGGAGCGGGTCGGGTCGGGATCGTTGATCGAGGAGACGCTGGGGCGGATGTCGGCTTGATTGCCGGGGCGGTGCCGCGGGAAGAGGACGTGGCCGTAGTAGACCATGCCGGTGTCGCTTCGGGCGACCAGCGAGGGGTTGATCGGGGCCCGAGCGGTCTCAAACTCGCCCTTGGCGAAGAAGACCATCTCGTCGATGCGCCGCTCACGGGCGTTGACGTCGTCCTTGTTGAGGGCGACTTCCCAGTTGCCGCCGCCGTTGCGGGGGCCGGCGAACTGGTTGCGGATGACGAGGAATCCTTCGCGGGTCATGCCGCTGAAGTCCCGGCGCATCTGCTGTTCGAGCACGGCCGCGGCTTGCGTGAGGGCGCTGACCTTCTGCCCCTGCGTCACGGTCGCGCCGATGGTCTGGAAGATCGCGGCGAGCCCGACCGACACGATCGCGACCGCGCCGACGGAGATCAGGACCTCCACCAGCGTGAAACCGCGGCGCGAACCGGCGGAGTCAGCCCGACCGGCCGAAGCCCGCAAACCGCCAATTGTCCGTGTCCATCCGTTCATCGAGCACCTCTTCATGTCCGTCCCCTCACCCAACCCGCCCCGTTCCATCCGGTCCCGTCCCGCCCAAGATCAAGGCTTGATCGTGATCACCCGCGCCGCCACCGGCACCTGCTCGGTGAAGGTCACCTGAATCTCGCTGCCGGAGTTGCACCGGGCGGCGAAGGACTCGAGCATCGGCTTCTCGAGCAGCACCTGGTTGTAAACCGGGTTGCCCGCGTTGTCGCGCACGTTTCTCGCCACTGTGTGAATCCCGCCCTGGTTGTCGATCAGGATCTGCCCGGGCTTGGCCATCGCTCGGGCTTCGGGCAGACGGCCGTTGTCCGCGAAGGCGAATTCAAGAATGTCGAACGGCCCATTGGTCTTGCTCTTGCGCGCCGCCGTCACGTTCGTGTACATCGGCTGGGAGTAGAACCCCGTGCCGTCGAGTGTCGGATCGCCGAACGACGCCTGAGACGCGCCGATGGGAACGATGTTCCCCGCGACGATCCCGTCCAGCATCGTCTGACCCGTGCGCACACGGATCTGCGGATCAAGGCGGCGGACAAACAGCGCGACACGAAGCGGCCGCGGCATCGACGTCACGTTCGCGTCCGGAGCCATGAACTGCCCCATCGGCTGACGCGCCACGTCCGTCTCCGAAGCCAGGCACACCACCATGTCCCACACCAGCGTCGGATCCGTCCCCGCGCCCACGCCCGGCATCAGATTCAGCCGGTCCGCCGGACGCAAATACCGATTCCGCGCGGAGGGCTCAAGACGGATCCGCCCGTCGTCCTCATAAAGCCTGCGCGTTGCGACGCTCGGCGAGAGCGAAACCTGCCACTTGGTCTCGATCGCGTCCTGCTCCTGCACGAGCTGGTCCGCGTAATACCGCAGCCCGCGGTTGTTCAGCGGGCTTGAGAAATTCTCGTTCCCGCGGATCGTCGCTTCCGCCGCTTCCAGAACGCCCGTGCCCACCACCGTGTCGCGAGCGATCCGCTGCGTCCGCACCACCACCGGGAACATCG
>JBIKTT010000430.1:0-3097 GCA_044347925.1 Phycisphaerales bacterium | reverse complement strand
CCTCGGCTTCGGGGGTGGCGGCGGGGGTCATGGGGATCGAGATGACGCCGACGACCTCGTCGCCGTCCTCGAGCTCGATGCCCTTGACGCCGGCGGCGGAGCGGCCCATGAGGCGGGCGTCCTGCTCATTGAAGCGGATCGCCATGCCGTTGGCGGTCGCGATGAGGATGTCGTCGCTGCCGCGGGTGAGCGTGACGTCCAAGAGAGCGTCGCCCTCCTTGAGGCCGACGGCGATCAGGCCGCTCTTGTTGACGTTGCGGTATTCCTTGAGGGCGGTTCGCTTGACAATGCCCTGGCGGGAGACGAAGGTGAGGAACTCGGAGCCTTCCTCGAAGTTCTTGACGGCGAGGAAGGCGCGGCACTTCTCGCCCGGCTGGCCGTCTCCGCCGCCCTTGAGCTCGAGCAGGTTGATGAGGGCCCGGCCCTTGCTCGTGCGCGACATCTCGGGGACTTCGAAGACCTTGATCTTGAAGACTCGGCCGGTGTCGGTGAAGCAGAGGAGGTCGTCGTGGGTCGAAGCGACGAAGAGGTGCTCGAGGAAGTCCTCGTCCTTGGTCTCGCCGGCTTTGACGCCCTTGCCGCCGCGGCCCTGCTGGCGGTAGGTGTCGAGCGGGACGCGCTTGGCGTAGCCGTCGCGGCTGATGGTGAGCGCGACTTCCTGGACGGGGATGAGCTCGGCGATGTCGATGTCGACGTCGGCGTCGTCGATCTGCGTGCGGCGGGGGGAAGCGTGTTTTTCACGCATCGCGAGGCAGTCGTCCTTGGCGATGGCCAGGACGCGGGCGTCGGAGGCGAGGATGCTTTCGAGGTCGGTGATCTCGGCGTCGACGGTCTTGTACTCGGCGATGAGCTTCTCGATCTCGAGGCCGACGAGCTGGATGAGCCGCATGCCGCCGATTGTTTCGGCTTGGATGCGAGAGAGGAGGAGGCCACCCTCGGCGGCGCTGATGCGGGCGAGGAGGCGGGTGGGGAGCTTGGCGGCGTGCGGGTGCGACGCGGGGATCTGGAAGCGTTTCTCCATGAGGCGGGAGATGGCTTCCTCGCGGGTCTTGCTGGCGCGGATGATGCGGATGACCTCGTCGATGTCGCAGACGGCGTAGATCATGCCTTCGAGGACGTGGGCGCGTTTCTTGGCTTCGCGGAGGAGGTAGGTGGTGCGGCGGCGGATGACGTCGCGGCGGTGATCGATGTAGCAGTCGATCATGTCGCGGAGGCCGAGCGTGCGCGGCTGGCGGTTGACCAGAGCGAGGTTGTTGATGCTGAAGGATTCCTGAAGCGGCGTGAACTCGTAGAGCTGCTTCTCGACGACGCGCGGGTCGGCGCCCTTCTTGAGGTGGATGACGATCTTGGTCTGCGTCTCGCGGTTGGACTCGTCATTGACGTACGAGATGTCCTGGATCTTGTCCTCGTTCACGGCGTCGACGATCTTCTCGACCAGAGCCGTCTGGCCGACCATGTACGGGATCGAGTCGATCACGATCATGTCGCGGTCGCCCTTGGCGTCGACCTTCTCGACGTGGCAGGTGCCGCGGAGGGTCACCTTGCCGCGACCGGTGGTGTAGGCGTCGACGATGCCGCGGCGGCCGAGGACCACGCCGCCGGTGGGGAAGTCCGGGCCCTTGACGCCCATGCGCACGACCTTGCCCTCGGCATCGACGACGTCCTGCATGAGCTCGCCGACGGTGATGGCGGGGTTGTCGATGGTGCGGATGATGGCGTCGAAGATCTCGGTGGGGTTGTGCGGCGCGAGGCAGGTCGCCATGCCGACGGCGATGCCCACGCCGCCGTTGATGAGCAGGTACGGGAACCGAGCGGGGAGCACCGTGGGCTCGATCCGCTCGTTGCTGTAGTTGGGTTGCATGATGACGCCGTCGAGCTTGACGTCTTCAAGCATGTCGACGGCGGCGAGGTGCATGCGTGCTTCGGTGTACCGCATGGCGGCGGGGGGGTCGCCGAGGATCGAGCCGAAGTTCCCCTGCGGGTCGACCATCGGGACGCGCGAGCGCCACGTCTGAGCCATGAAGACAAGGGTGCCGTACAGAGCGGCGTCGCCGTGGGGGTGGTAATTGCCCATGACTTCGCCGACGATCTTGGCACACTTGCTGTGCTTGCGGCCGGGGCGGAGGTTGAGTTCGTGCATGCCCCAGAGGATGCGCCGCTGGCTTGGCTTCATGCCGTCGCGGACGTCGGGGAGAGCCCGGTCCATGATGGTGGACATGGCGTAGGTGAGGTAGGAATCCTGGAGTTCCTTCTGGATGTCCTGGTCGACGATGCGGCCGCCACCGACTCCAGCCGCGAGGTCGGAAGCCGCCGAGATCGGGTCGTTGGAAGCGGGATTTTCGGGGTTTGCCATGCTGCGGCAAGTATAGGTGGGGACCCGTTCGGGAAGTGGGATTTCGGACCTTGAATGTGCTCGTCCTTTCGGCCCGGAAGGGGGTGCCAAGCCCGAAGCGTCGGAGCCGGGTCGGCGATCAGACCGCCAAGAAAAAGCCTCACGCTTGCGCGTGAGGCTCGTTGGAATTCGGATGGACGGCGGAGGACCGCTTAGCGGCGGCGGCGGCGGCGGAGGCCGGTGAGGCCGGCCATCGCGAGCAGGCCGAGGGAGGCCGGAGCGGGGATCACCGTCAGGCTCGCATCGTCCCAGGCGACGCTGGTGTCAGCGATGTTGCCGGTGTGGAAGAAGCTCTGAACGGCGAAGACGACGGCCGCGCGGGTCGCACCTTCGGGGGCGACGGCGGTGATCGCGAAGCGCTGGTAGTCGCCGGTGAGGAAGGGGTGGATCTCGGTGTTGACGCGTCCGATCTCGACACCAGAGGCGTTCTGCCACTCGATGCGGTACTCGGCGCCGTCGAGCACGGTGGGGTTGCCACGCGCCCAAACGGAGAGTTCGTAGCTCGAACCGGCGGTGAGGCCGGTCACGATCTGAACGTGGCCCGTGAAGGCGTTGAAGCCGTCGGTCACGCCGGGGATGCCGCGGATCGTCGTGACGAGGGCGCGGTCGCCGGAGCGGGCCGCAGCGCCGGTGTCGTTGAAGGCCTGGAGGAACGTGCCGGCGGGACCGCCGAAGAAGCCGTTCCAGTTGGAGGGGTTGGAGAAG
>JBIKTT010000429.1:0-3110 GCA_044347925.1 Phycisphaerales bacterium | reverse complement strand
GGAACCATGCCTGAAATGCGGGACGACCCTCCGCAAAGTGCTGGTCGCACAGCGAACCACGGTCTTCTGTCCCGGTTGCCAGCGGTGACGCCGAATCGGAGTTTTCCACTGGTTCTCCACAACCGCGGAAACCCAAGCAGAATGCAAACGCGAGGAGCACGGCGTGCGTGCCGTGCGGGGTTCTTCTCTTCTGAGAGATAGAGATATCTTCCGTCGTCTTCGTAGGAAGCGGTGTCGGTTCGGGGAAGCGTGTGGACGAAGCCATGCAAGTGCATGTGTGACAAGCACTTAGAAGACAAGCCAGAGAGAAAGAAGCTGTCGGTTATCTGTCGGATACCGGCACCTGCGCGAGGCTGTCCGCGTGCCCCTCTCACCCGACAGGCGCGGACGCGGGTGGGGGCCAGCGCCAACAGACACGCGCCGACGAGTTTTGCACAGGTGCTCCACATCCGAACCGACAGAGCGCAAACCGCGGAGAAATCGGCGATTACGTCGAGGACATGCCGATTTTGTCCTCGAGACCCTTGAGCAGGGCGTCAAAGTCGGGCTCGGTCTGGCGTCGCTGATCGATCGTGCGGATCGAGTGGAGCACGGTCGTGTGGTCGCGGTTGCCGAAGTACCCGCCGATTTCTTCGAGCGAGTGGCGCGTGTTGTGCCGGATGAGGTACATGCACACCTGCCGCGGCAGGTTCAGCGAACGGTTGCGGCGCTCGGACTGAAGCTCGATCAGCCGGACGCGATAGAAGTCCGTCACCGCATCGATGATGCTCTGGATCGTCGGCTCGGTGCTGGCTCGCGGTGCGATGTCGCCGAGGGCGTCGATGGCGAGCTGCATGTCGATCGGGCGGCCCTCGACGGCGGCGTGGATCTGGAGCTTACCGATGGCTCCTTCGAGTTCGCGGATGTTGGTGTTGAGCTTGGTCGCGATGTGCGCGGCGACATCGTTGGGGAGCTCAAATCCGCGGACGGATGCTTTGCTCTTGAGGATGGCGACGCGGGTTTCGAAGTCCGGCGGGCTGACCTTGGCGACCAGGCCCCACTTGAATCGGCTGACGAGCCGTTCCTCGAGATGGGGGATCTCTTCGGGCGGCGCGTCGGACGAAAGCACGATCTGCTTGCCCGCCTGATACAGGCTGTTGAAGGTGTGAAAGAACTCTTCCTGGGTGCGGTCGGCTTTGGCGAGGAAGTGGATGTCGTCGATCACGAGGCAGTCGACGTCGCGGAAGCGGTGGCGGAAGTCGGGCATGTCGCCGGAGCGGACGGCTTCGATGAACCGCGTGACGAAGCTCTCGCAGGAGAGGTAGTAGAGGACGGCGCGGGGGTTCTGCGTCTTGATCTGCACGCAGATGGCTTGGAGCAGGTGTGTTTTGCCGAGGCCGACACCGCCATGGACGAAGAACGGGTTGTAGGCTTTGCCTGGGTGGCCGGCGACGGCGACCGCAGCCGCGTTGGCGAGGCGGTTGCCCGAACCGACGATGAAGTTGTCGAAGCTGTAGTCGGGGTTGATGACCAGCGCATCGTCACGGCGGGAAGCGGCGCTCGAGGGCTCGACGATGCTGAGCGGGGTCGCCGCGGGGCGCGGCTCGCTCTGCGGCTGGGTGATCGGTTGGGCAAGCGGCCTGGCGGCGGTCGGCTTGGCCGCGGGGGTCGGCCGCGGCTCGGTCGCAGAGGCATCGGCGCCGTTTCGGGACTCGGCTTTGGATTCGACCTTCGCTTCGACGACGGGTTTGGGCTCGACCACCGCGCGCGGCTTCTCGCTCGACTGCGGAAGAGGAGCGGGATCATGGGGCCCGAGGAATCGGACGGCGAGAAGCCTGCCCGAGACGGTTCGAACGGCGTCGTTGAACGGGTCCGCGCAGGACCGGCGGAGGTAGTCGCGGTGAACGTCCGACTCGGCGCGAAGATGAATCGCTCCACCCTCGATGGGGAGCGGCTCGAGTTCTTCGAACCAGGCCCGACAAAGGGTCGGGTAATGGCGGCGCAGGTACGCAAGCACGCCGCTCCAGATGTGACGATCCTGATCGTTCATCGGGGGGCGATTCGCAGGAAGACTGGAAGGAAGAGTGTGACGGCGCGCAGGGCGACGGATCCGCCGTCGGTGAATGGCGGAGGGAGGTGACGAGACGACGAAAACCCGCGGGGTGCGGGAGAAGGACAACGTACCACCATCATGACACACCTCGTGACCACCGGGGCTTCCCCGAGGGAAGCCGACCACCGCGAGACGTGACGTGCCGTTCCGACCCACCAAGGACGCAACGCCCGGTTCGAAAGGCTCGAACCGATCGCTTCTCGAAGCGGCGAACCGCGACGGGAAGTGGCACAGATTAAACGTACAGAAACTCCGTCGGCAAGTCAACCGAAAAAGCGACTTACCGAGAAATTGGCGGCGGACCACCGGGGACTTGACGTCCGGCGGCCTGCTCGCGTAGGAACGCTTCCTGCGTCTGCTGCTCGTAGCGCATCTTCGCCGCGCGATAGTCCATCAGGAAGTGCACGCGCGAGACCTTCTCCGCCGCGGCTTTGTCCTTCGCGAGCAGATCGAGCATCGCTTTGCGGGCAAAACCCAGATCCGTGCGGCGCGAGACGTGGATGAGCACCAGAGCCTGACACTCGAGGAAGCGGAGCCACTCGGCGACGTCGCTGACGTGCAGGTGCATGCCGATCTTCGCCCGCTCCTTGTGATCGGGCTCGAAGAACGTGCACTCGGAGATCACGATCTGGGCTTTGCGGACGTCTTCGCGGATGAGGTGCGGTCCGGGCTGGGTGTCGCCGAGGTAGGCGATGTGCGGGATCTCGAGGATGCGGGTGATCTCGACGCCGCGGTCCTTGAGTTCGCGCAGCTTCTCCTGCGGCATGTCGACGAATTCGGGCTTGAGCTTGGAGCGTTTCTCGTAGACGACATACCCCATCGAGGGCGCGGTGTGCTCGGTGAGGAAGCCCTTGAGGAAGAAGTTGTTCTTGATCTCGACGGATTGCTCGGGTTCGAGCGCGATCAGGTTGTACGGAGTTTTCTGCCGCTCCAGGTCGACGAACCCGGCGAGCATCTTCTTGATGTCGTTGGCGATGCGCGTGTCGCAGACGATCGTGGCGTCACCCATTCCCTGGAA
>JBIKTT010000428.1:0-3112 GCA_044347925.1 Phycisphaerales bacterium | reverse complement strand
GCTTTTGCAGCGTCTGACGCAGCGTGTCGAACGCGCCGGAGCGTGATCGGACGGCACGTGGCCCCATCCCGAGCAATGTGATCCCAGGGCGTCGCTTCAATCCGGTCAGCGCGCGACTTCGGCGCTTCTTGGCCCGGCGGAGTCCCATCCCGGCGGCGGGTCGAGAAGCTCGCGTCGTTCCTCGGCTGCTTTCGCGTACTCCAAGCCCGTCCAGAGCAGGCAGAGGTACATCGCGACCAGGCACCACCCCGTCCCGCCGATGGACCGCCATGCGTTGAGCGCCGGCTCGAAGGACTTCACGTTTCCCGGCGGCAGAAGCATGCCGGCGATCAGGACCAGCGCTCCCGCCGCGAGAACGCCGCGGAACACCCCGCGCCGGGGCACGAGAAGGACCGCCGCCGTCCAGACGAACATCGGAAGCAGGATGTACATGTGCCGAATCAGCGTCTGCGGGCCAAACGCGAGCACCGCGACCAGCAGCCCCGACCACTCGAGCGTCACCACGCGGGCTATGAGGCTCTCCGTCTCCCGCTCGCCTCCGCGTGCCTGAAAGAGCGCAAGCCCGCGACGCCGGTAGATCCACCACGCCGCCGCAAGCGTCAGCCCCGCGATGCACGCCGCCAGACCCAGAACCACCCGGTCGGCCGTCTCGGGCCCGAGGGTCTTGGCGATCCCGCTTGTGATGGAGATGCTCTTCTCCCAGCGGATGTCGTGCGTCTTGACAATCGGCCCCTCCGGAGCGACGCCCAGAAGCTTGGCGATCCCGCCAAACGCGATCCCCAGGTACTGCAGATTCGTCTTCCATCCGACGACGATCGCGGGGATCAAGGCGAAAGCGGCGGTCGAGACCGCGGTCGAAGCCGCGGCCGCCCAGCGGCGCCGGATCAACAGGTACGGAATAACCACCAGCGCCTGATACTTGATGTTCGCACCGAGACCAATGAGCACGCCCGCGAGCAGCGGCTTGCGATCGAGCGCCGCGAGCGCGCCGACCAGGCACAACGCCACGATCGTGTCGGTCTGGCCCTCCTCGATCTCCTGCCGGATCGGCTCAAAGCCGAGGATCAGCGCCACGGCGGCGATGCCGACGAACGTGAGCTTCTCTCGCGGAATCCCAAGCCGCTTGACCGCGATCTGGAGCGAGAGCAGCACCGTGCCCACCACCATCAGAAGATTGACCCCCGCCCACGCAAGCTGCGCCGGACGCAGGTCGAACCCTGCCAGCGGCCGCAGCAGCATCGCCAGAAGCGGCGGATAGATGTACCCCCGCGTGTGGGACGCGTAGATGTCCTGCCCGAGCATCATCGCCCGGGCCGCGTGATAGAAGTGCTCGAAGTCGCCCTTGCCAGGGTTGGCTTCCGTCGGTAAGCCGCGGAACGCCCGGAACGCGAAGTACGACGCGACGGCGGCGACGACCAGACCCAGGACCCACGGGAGCACGTTGGCTCGGAAACGATCTCTCGCGTTCATCATCCGCGGAGGGTACCCGACACGGTCGCTCCGCGATCCGTCCGCGACGCGCCCTCGGGCTTCAACTCGACCTGCGACGCGGCGAGCACGCGCTCAGCGCGACCGTCGCGGAAGAATCGCAAGCGGATCCGCGCCGCTTCCCTGAGCATCTTCAGTCCGTCGCGGATGGGATGCACGGTGCCCCCGTCCTTGTGCTCCCACGCGATGCCAACCTCGGGAAGCTTGCCCAGGCGGCTTGCGAGCAGCAGGTGCTCGAGATCGAACGCGAACCGGTCCTCGCGGCCGAGCGCGACCACGGCGCGGGCGGCGTCGGCGCGATACAGCTTGAACCCGCACTGCGTGTCGCGGAGCAGGTTCAGCCCGAGCATCCCGAGAGCCAGCCGGAAAACCCCACCCGCGAACTTCCGGAAGAGTCGCGTCTGGACCTGCGCGTCGCTGGTGTTCCGTGACCCGCAGACCATGACCACCGACGGGTCGTTCGTCCGCGGCCACAGCCGCTCAACCTCGCGCACACGGGCCGCGTTATCGGCATCCATCATGAGGATCCACGCCCCGCTCGCGGCTTCGAGCCCCGTGCGCACCGCCGCGCCCTTGCCGCGATTGACCGGATGGCGAACAAGTGCCACCCGCTTGAGGTTGCCGGTGGGAACTTCCGTCAGCGCGGGCGTCACGGCACTCACCGTGAGGTCCGGCGACCCGTCGTCGACCAGGATGATCTCAGCGGGAATGGAGCCGCGTTCGAGTGTCGCGGTGAGGTCCGCCAGCGTGGGACCGATGCGGAGAAACTCGTTGTACATCGGGACGACGACCGACAACACCACCGCTGGCGCGGAGCCGGGCTGTGCGGCGGTCTGCGTCTTTAAGTCCATTCAAAGCAAGGATATGCGCCATCCCGGAGCCAAACCCGCGGGCTTCGCGGTTTCCCATACCGGCGTCCCTACGCTCCACGGGACGCCGTCGCGAGGGCGGGATTCCCACTGGAGCGATTCACATGGCAGTACAGCGAGGATCCGGACCGGGACGCAACGACATTTCCGGCTCCAAGGGCCAGAAGCAGCGGTCCGACCGCGCTGCCAAGCCCAGCGGCAGCCGCGTGGAGCCCTCACACACCAAGGCGCAGGGAAAGTCCGGCGCGGGCAAGGTGAGCAAGAAGTCTGGCAAGAAGTAGCGGCCGATTGCCCGCATGCGAACGTCCGACCGGCGCGGTTTGCGGTACAGTGGTCCGCGTGAAGGGTTCAGGGCTTTCTTCGAGCACGTGGCGGGTTCCCGGACGGACGAAATCGCTTTGCGCGGCGTTCGTGCTGGTGGTCTTGGGGATCGGGCTTCTCAACCCGGCGTTCTTCTCGCTGGCAAGCCTGACCGGCTTTCTCTCCTCGATCGCGCCGATCGTGATCATCGCGATTGGCTTGGGGTTGGTGGTGCTGGCGGGGGAGATCGACATCTCGGTGGGGTCGCTCTACGGCACGCTTGCGGCGCTGCTCGCGGTTCTGGCGTCGCCCAGTCACGCGGGCTGGCCGGTCGTTCCGTCCGTGGGACTGGTGATCGCGGCCGGGGCTCTGGCGGGCGGGATCAACGGCGTGCTCACGGTGTACGGGCGGATCCCCTCGATCGTCGCGACGCTGGGCACGATGTCGGTTCTTCG
>JBIKTT010000427.1:0-3126 GCA_044347925.1 Phycisphaerales bacterium | reverse complement strand
CCCGCACCGGCTCCTGCGACGCCCCCTGCCACACCGCCAACGACGCCCACGACGCCGCCTTCGCTGGACCCGTCAGGGCCGGGGACGCGCGGGATGATCGACCTTCGGCCGAAGTTCAAGGTCGGGCAGGAGTTCCGCCTCAAGATGGGGAACACGAGCGAGAGCACGACGACGATGCCGGGGCTTTTCGAGGATCCGGACGGCAAGCCGCTTCCGGGCGGGCCGAACACGCCGGCGCCGAACAGCAAGCCGGGGAAGGAAGACGAGAACAAGAGCAAGACGACGCAGGAGTTTGTGCTTGTCTTTCGGCCGACGGCGGTGAGCGAGGAGGGGGAAGCGACGGTCGAGGTGGTGTTTGAGTCGATCAAGATGAAGATCGAGTCGGACTGGATGACGGACGAGTTTGATAGCACCAAGCCTCCGAAGCCCGCGCCCAAGAAGCCGGCGGATCCGCTTTCGGAGTTCGCGGGGACGCCGCCGCTGGAGCAGGCGCTGCGTCCGCTTGTGGGTGATGTGCTGAAGCTGACGGTGGACAAGAACGGGAACGTGACGAAGGTGGAGGGCGGGGAGAAGTTCGCGGCGTTGTTTGGAGAAGCGGGCGGGATGCCGGGCGCTCCGGGCGGGAACGGGGGCGGTGCGAAAGGTCTTTTCGGCGGGATCTTTACGGTGGACAAGACGCGGCCGACGGCTCGCGTGGGCGACACGTGGACGACGCGGGACAAGATCGACCTTGCGCTGACGGGGCCGCTTGAGATGAGCACGACATACACCGTGCGCGAAGCTCGCGGGGGGAAAGCGACGATCGGGATCAAGGGGAGCATGCAGAGCGGGACGGCGGCGCCGCAGCCGGGCGTGCCCTTCAAGCTGAACGCGGTAACGCACGAGGGTTCGTACGTGTGGAACACGGAGGATGGGTTCGTGGAGTCGCTGACATCGACGCAGACGCTTGACGCGGAGCTCAAGCTTGGCGCGGGGAAAGCTGGGAAGTCGACGGCGGTGCAGAAGACGACGGTGACGCGGGTGAGGTAGCGTGGACATCGATTCCGGAGAGCCGCTTCAGCAACTGAGCGAGGTTTATCGGCAAGGCGTGTGCATTCCGCTGGATGATTCCACGGAGGCGATGTTTCGAGCTTGGTGGACGAGTTCGACGGCCAACGCGAGAGTGCTGCCGCTGGGAGAGTCCGGGTTTCTCCACCTTTGGCAGTCCGGGGTATTGTCCGCGATCAATGCGGCCTGCGGGCTACGCATCGATGAATATGAAGAAGAGGTGCTGGAGCCCCACCAAGCCGAGCGAGCAATTCGGGCGGCGGACGCGGCGATGAGAGGGAGAGCAGAGGGGCCGACACTCGAGCTTTGCAATGGGCTGAGGAGTCTGCTTGCCGAGGCGCACGTAATCAAGCGACCGGTTCTCTTCGTTCTCTAGGAAGGGTGAGGCGGAACGCGAGGGAGATCGCACCCTTGCAGGGTGCTACCTCACCGCCCTTCGGCACCGGGGGCGTTGCCCCCGGCTATGGACGACGAGCCCTTCGGGCTCAAGGCGGAATCACGGGCTGGAAGCCCGTGCTACGGGGGTACTTCTCAGATCAGCGCCGTCTTCCCGGGGACGGCGACTTCGGGGACGGGCATGGGCTGGTCGAAGGCGTAGGACGGGGGGGTGAGGTCGAGTTTGCTCTTGAGGGCTTGATCGAACGTCACTTCCTGGCCGGTGTAAGCGGACATGCGGCCCATGATCGCGGTGAGGGTGCTTTCGGCGATGCGCTGGGCTTCGTTGAGGGGTTTGCCCGCGATGATCGAAGCGACGAGGTCGGTGTGTTCGGTGACGTAGGGGTCGTTGTTCTTGGAGCGGGGGTGCTTCCAGGGGTTCTTGCCGGAGATCTCGGCGGAGCCACTGGTGGAGTTGAGCTCACCTTCGGAGCCGATGATCTGCTCGGCGACCTTGGAGGCGCAGCCTTCGATCTGGCGGCACTGGCTGTTCATGACGCGGCCGTCGGTGTAGGTGTACTGGACGGCGAAGTGGTCGAAGATGTGGCCGTACTCGGGCTGGCGGCGGACTTCACGGCCGCCCATGGCCATGCACTTGACGGGGGGGCCGCCCATGGCCCAGTTGCAGACGTCGATGTTGTGGACGTGCTGTTCGACGATGTGGTCGCCGGAGAGCCAGGTGAAGTAGAGCCAGTTGCGGATCTGCCATTCCATGTCGGACCACTTGGGGTCCTTTTTGTTGACCCAGAGGGGGCCCTGGTTCCACCAGCAGTTGGCGGCGAGGACCTTGCCGATGGCGCCGGATTCGAGGCGCTTCATGGCTTCGAGGTAGCAGTTTTCGTGTCGGCGCTGGGTGCCGGTGACGACGGCGAGGTTTTTCTGCTTGGCGAGTTCGCCGGCTTTCATGACGAGGCGGACGCCGGCGGGGTCGACGGCGACGGGCTTCTCGAAGAAGACGTGCTTGCCGGCTTCGACGGCGGCGGCGAAGTGCATGGGTCGGAAGCCGGGGGCGGTGGCGAGGATGACGAGGTCGACGCCGCTTGCGATGACCTGCTTGTACGCGTCAAAGCCGGAGAAGCAGCGTTCGGGGGTGACGGTGACGCGGGCGGCCAACTTGGGGTCGATCGAATTCTTGAGCTGGCCGTAGGCGCCTTCGAGGCGGTCCTTCATGACGTCGCCGAGTGCCCAGATCTCCGTGTCTTCGGAGCCTTCGAGCGAGTTGACGGCGGCGCCGGTGCCTCGGCCGCCGCAACCGATCACGCCGACCTTGAGGCGGGCCATGCCGCGCCCGGACGAGCCCCACGCTCCGGACTTAATCGCGGGAGCGGCACCGAGCGCGCCCCCGACGAGGGTTGCCGACGCGGAGAGAGCGGCGGCGGACTGGATGAAGGTGCGACGGGAGGGGATGTGCTCAGCCATGGGAGGACCTCGTGAAGACGCCCCGGCGCGGGGAGTCTGTCGCAGCATACCCGCTGGCTGTGGTCCTTGCCAAGGCGATCCTGTCGTCGGGCGATCGTGTGAGTCAACGCGAGACGCGAAGAACGGAGCCGCAAGCGGGGTGATCAGGCGGCTTCGCCGACTTCGAGGATCTGCTCTTCGCGCTTGGACTTGGTCCGGCGGATGTAATCGTCGCGGAGCTGGCGG
>JBIKTT010000426.1:0-3127 GCA_044347925.1 Phycisphaerales bacterium | reverse complement strand
GCGAGAGCTACTTCGTGGGCGTGACCTTCCGCCAGCCCGCGCCCGGCGACTACGAGCCGGGGCCCGACGGGCGCAAGCCGCCGCTTCCGCCCGATTGCCCACGCTGCGGGCGGCGGATTCCCAAGACGTACGTGCTGCCGGACCGGGCGACCTGGGACGCGATCTGCGGCGGACCTTCGTAGTTCAAGCGGCCAGTACGGGGGGCTTGCGCACGAGTGAAACGAAAAATCCTCGCCTCACGCGGGCACTTTGGAGACGTGCGGGGCGGCGCGACGCCCCCCCCCGCAACCAGTACCTAACGGGGGGCTAGGGCTCGGGGATCCCAAGACCGGCCAACCACGCCCCGGCGTTCGCCCGCCGTGCCGCGAGGACGATCGCGTCGAGCAACGGCCCCACGCGCGGGTCGGCGGCCACGGAGTCGCGCTGGCCCGGCCCGTCGGGGTGGTGCGCCCGCATGTGCGCGAAGTAGGCGAGGAGCGCGGCTTCGCCTTCTTCGTCGTCAACGAGGCGGTCGAACGCTGCCTGCGACTCGGTCACGCGCTGGCCGTCGAGGGTCAGGCGTGCGCGGTCTTCAAGGCTGGCAACGCGGATCGCGATGTTCTTCATGGTGCACCCCCAAGGGCTCTCCGCCCACGGTGAATACTACCGCGTGCCGCGCGACCGCAAGGCCGCCACGAGATCGGCGAGACGCGCGACCTCCGCCCGCAGGCTTGTTACCTCTTCCTGAAGCTTGGCCATGGGCGGAACCACCAACTCGCGAATGGACCGTCTGGTGTTGAGCCGGTTGGCGATGATGTCCTGGAAGCGGGTACGACCCTCGTAGTTCCAGTCGGAGAGTTCCTTGCCGCCGCTGATCGATGATTCCCCGACTCCGTCGGCGTCGATGCGGAGCCCGTCCCGCTTGAGGGTCTTTGGATGGGGCTTGCGGATCGGTGAAGCGGCCAAGACCGTTCCGTCGTAGAGCCCGGTTGCGATGAGGTAGATCGGGCGACGGCGTTCGCGCTTCATGGTGCTCTCCTGTTGAACCCGGTTCTGCGGCGACCAGACCAAGCGCACACGGTTGACTAAAGACTGCGTGAAGAGCGGCTCGCACAAATGTGTGCCATTGGCACAAAGATGTGCCGCGAAAGTGCACAAGTGTTTGTTCAAACATAGAACGATGCACAAAAAAATTACGAGACAACCAGAAAGCAGCGCGGATCGTTGCGCATTCATGTAGACTCCGGGTCAGACCCCGACTGGAGTACTTCATGCGCATCTCCGCCGTGCTCGCAAGTGTCGCGTCTCTCCTCGCTGCCGCATCAAGCATCGCGCAGCAGCCAATTCTGACCACCTACGCCGAGGCGACCTTCGGCACGCTCACACGCGACCCGCAGGCTACCGGGCTGGGCGGCGGCGGCGCGACCGGTGTCGCGCAGCCCGTGTCGCTCAAGTGGCGGCACCGAGGCGTTGGGCTGGACGGGACGTGGCGCGAGCCATGGGCGATCGCGCAGCTGGCCGCTAACCCCGGCGACCCCGCCGCGCTCGGTGACGCGGGGGTCGGCGACGTGCGGCTTGCCACCGGCGAGTACGCCCCGACGGAGATCGACCTTCATCTCCCTTCCCATGGTCCGGAGTGGATCATCGGCCGCAGCCGGCGTCCCCTCTCAGCCGCAGTGGGCACCGTTCATGGTCGCGGGTGGCACCAAGTGTCTCAGGCCCAGATCATGGCTTGGGACCGGACCGGCAGTCCCCACGACATGGTCTTCTTGGTGTACGGAGGCGACCGCTACGCGGAGTACCGCCGTGTGATGAACGGCAACTCCCCGACCCAGACGTACCGGGGCGTCAACGGCGCGGCGGGCGCGTTCACCTACGTCGGTTCAGTATCCGGCGGTGCCGCCCAGATGAGTGATCCGATTGGCGGCGAGGCTGCCATCAACCTCTGGACGTACCACGATCCCACCGGCATCACGGTCACGTTCTTCGGTGCGAACGCCTCGCGCACGGACTCCGGCAACGTGGTGCACGTGGGCAGCTGGCAGATCTGGAAGATCACGGACGCGGCGGGCGAGATGGCGTACGTGGGCCATCCGACCGACCCGGCTCAGGCGATCCTCACGGGTTACGACTCCAGCGGGCGCATCACCACCGCGTTTGATTCGGCCGGGCGTCAGTACTCCTACGCCTACGGCACCGTCGGCGGCGTGTCGCGGCTCCTGAGCGTTACGGCAACGTTGGGATCGACCACCGTTGGGACCGTCAACTACACGTACTACACATCAAACACCGGTGATGGCTACACCGGCGATCTACAGGCTGCCACAACTCTTACCCCGACCTTGGCCAGTGATATCGATCACACAACCATGTACCGATACTGGACGCCAGCGTCCGGAGCGCAGACGGGTTTCGACGCGGGGTCGGACGGTTCGGTGCGGCTGGTTGTTCCGCCCGAAACCATCCGACGCGCTTCCTCCGGGGCGGGACTGGGCGGAGTTCCGAGTTGGACCGATTCTCAGTGGGCGGCGGACGGAGCGACGAGATTCGGCTACGACAGCGCCGGGCGAGTTGAAGCGATTGTTGCAGACGCTCTGGCGGACAACCCGTACGCAATCCGATACGAGTCGCCCACCACGGCAGTCTCCGCGACCAACGGGTACGACACGACCTGGGCTGGCCGTGCCGTCGTCCTCGACCAGTCGGTCGTGGCCAGCTCGCTGACGCTCAAGCGTGCGACGACGACTTACTTTGACGAGCTGGGACAATCGCTCTCCAGGATCGTCACCGAGGCCGATCCAGCGTCCAGCACTTCGGCCTTCTGGTGTACCTTTGTTGAACGCGACGCCAAGGGCTGCGTGACGACTCTTGGTTCTCCCGCGAGCACGAGCGCGTACAGCCACGGGTCCGGGACCGGCACGGTCACCGCCGCCTCGGGCGGGTTGACCCGCAGATTCCTCCGGTTTACTAGCACCACCAACCCGACGCTTGAGGGCTTCGTGGAGACGTTCGGCCACTCATCGGGCTGGACGGGGTCCGTCACAAGCGACGTGCTCTTTGTCTATCGCTCGATCTCATCCGGTACCCGTCCATGCAAGGCGCTGACCGGCTACACGATCTACCGACCCCTGATCGAAGGCGTGACGAG
>JBIKTT010000425.1:0-3137 GCA_044347925.1 Phycisphaerales bacterium | reverse complement strand
GCGGCCTGGGCGATCGCGATCGCTTCGCGTGAGCCGCCGGAAAGAACCTGAACGCCCAGCGGAAGCCACGTCGCGGCCGCCCGCACAGCTTCCGCGGCCCGCGTCATCGACGCGACAACCTCCGGCCCGTGCTGTCCGTGGACATACGGAGCATCGTGCATGTTCTCCACGATGATGCCGTCAAATCCGCAAGCCGCGAGCACCTTGGCTTCCTCGGCGGCCTGATGACAAAGCTGGCCGACCGAGAGAGCAGAACGCGGCGACCCGGGCAGGGCCCCGACATGAACCATGGCGATGAGAGCTTTGGCTTGGGAGAACATCGGACCTCCGAAACGCGTGGCGGATCCCCCGAACCATCCCCGACCAGCGTAGGCGGTGAGCGGGCGTGCTCCGGGCCGGTGTGGTATGCTCCCGACTTGCAACTTTCCGGGCACCCTGTGCCCGACGAGGAACCATCCGATGACCCAACCTCCCGCCCCCAACGCACCCGCAGGCCGCGACGCCGCTTTCAACGATCCCGCGATGCGCGGCCTCGGTGACGGCCCCGCCGGTCCCGTCAAGCTCAGCCACCCCAAGGGCCTTCGGGTTCTCTTCCTCACGGAAATGTGGGAGCGCTTCAGCTACTACGGCATGAAGGCACTGCTGACGCTCTTCCTCGTGACGGTCGTCGCGGTGGGGTCGCTGAAGGACGGCGTTTACTCCAACACGCTCGAGATCACCGAAGTCCGGGCGGAATCAGACGCGAAGGACGCCAAGACGTACGACATCGTCACGCCGATCGAGTACCACGTGCTCGTGGGTTCCGGAAAGACCGCTCCGGGCGACGCCGCTTCGCCCCCGCCCTTCACCCGCCGATCCGATGAGGCCGGCAAGGAGATCACGGCGCCGGTGACCGACTCCGGCCGCAGCGCCCTGGTCATCAAGCGCGCCAAGCAGGTCCCCGACCCCACCGACGCCACGAAGAGGATCTGGGTCGCGGACGACTCCATCCCCGTCGCCGACGTCGTGCTGACTCCCAAAGCGGGCGTCGAGAAGGACCAGACCGCCTTCGAGAACGACGAAACCGCCTACATCATCACCAACCCCACCGACAAGCCCATCCGCATCAAAGCCCAGATCGCCCGCGTCAACGATGACTCGCGCACCTACTTCCGCGTCAACGACAGCCCCACCCTCGCCACCGGCGAGGTCAAGCCCGACAAAGACATGAAGCCCGGCGATCAGCCCTTCATCGTCCGCGTCGACACCAACAAAGCCGCCAGCGGCATGAACTGGACCAAGGAACGCGCCGGCTCGCTCATGGCGTGGTACACCGGCCTCGTCTACCTCACCCCCATCATCGGCGGTCTGCTCGCCGATCGATTCCTCGGAACCCACCGCTGCCTGCTCATCGGCGGCCTCGTCATCGCCATCGGCCACTTCGTCCTCATGGGCGAAACCGTCCCCACCCTCTACGCCGGCCTGGCCCTCGTGATCATCGGCACCGGCTTCTTCAAGTCCAACGTCTCCACCATGGTGGGAGAGCTCTATAAAGACGGAGACGGTAGACGAGACGCAGGCTTCACCATCTTCTACATGGGCATCAACCTCGGCGCCTTCATCGGCCCGATCATCTGCGGCTGGCTCCGCGTGAACTACAGCTGGTCCCTCGCGTTCGGTGCCGCCGGCTTCGGCATGGTCCTCGGCCTCATCCAGTACATGGCGGGCCGGAAGAAGTACCTCTCCGGCATCGGCCTCCCCCCCGCAGAGCGCCGCTCCCTCGCGCAGAACCTCCTCGAGGACAAGCCCCTCACCCGTGAAGAAAAGCAGCGCATCGGCGTGATCTTCATCATGGCCTTCTTCGTCATCTTCTTCTGGGCCGCCTTCGAGCAGGCCGCCGGCTCGATGGTCTACTTCGGCGAGGAACGCACCGACCGCTCGCTCCCCTCCTTCCTCTCCTTCCTCGTCGCCGAGCCCGCCCCCGGTCAGGCCCCCTCGTGGCCTGCGGAATGGCTGAACTCGGTCAACCCGCTCATGATCCTCTGCCTGGCTCCCATCTTCGCGTCGCTCTGGGTCCGCCTCGCTTCCCGCGGCAAGGAGCCCAGCACCCCCGCCAAGTTCGCCATCGGCCTCATCACCCTCGGCATCGGCTTCCTCTTCATGGTCTTCGCGTCCTTCGCCGGCGAAGGCGGCGTCAAAGTCTCCCCCTTCTGGATCTTCGGCGCCTTCCTCCTCCACACCTGCGCCGAGCTCTGCCTCTCGCCCGTCGGCCTCTCCATGGTCACCAAGCTCGCCCCCGTCAAGCTCGCTTCCATGCTCATGGGCGTTTGGTTCGTCTCAAACTTCTTCGCGAACTTCATCGCCGCCCAGCTCTCCGGCTCGGTCGACAAGATCGCCGAAAGCGGCTTCCTCGGCATCCCCGGATACGCCGGGTTCTTCTCGATCTTCGTGATCGCCCCGTGCGCCGCCGGATTCGTCCTGATCTTCCTCGTGCCCACCCTCAAGAAGATGATGCACGGCAAGGGCTGAAACTGACCGCCGCCTCCAAAAACAAGAAGCCCACGGGTTCCAACCCGTGGGCTCTTTCATTTCCAGAACACTCCACCCCAATCCTCACGCCGCGATCTGCGTCGACCCGCTCTGCACGCGCTCGGAGAACCGAACGATCTGAGAAGCCACAAACGCCCGATGCTCCGGCGTCGCAAACTCGAACGACGACCCGCAGTACGTGTTCTGCTCGCTGTCCAGATGCGTGTGCACGACCTTCGCCGCAAGCGAAAGCGGCACGCCCACCTCCGGCCGAAGATCAATCCGCATCCAGTACGGCCTCGACGTATCCACGCTGCCACGCTCGGTCTTGGGCACAAGCAACCCCGCGCCGCCCCCGCCCAGATTCAGCAGCCGTGCCTTGAACATCGGACCCACCGTCGGCAACACCTGATCCATCGGCTCAAACCGCCCCAGCTTCCCCGCCCGCCGCTCATCCTCAAGCCGCGTCGCAAGTCCCCGCGCGGCAATCTCCGCCGCAAACACCGTCGACTGATCCAAAAGCGGGAAAACCTCCACCTCCGGCAGGTTCAGCGATGCCGTCGACACACGCATGAACTCGCGGCGCATGCACCGCTCCACCGCCTGCGGCATCGCAATCGTCAACGCCG
>JBIKTT010000424.1:0-3141 GCA_044347925.1 Phycisphaerales bacterium | reverse complement strand
GCTTCCGCGTCGAAGCCGAAATGCTCCGCGACATCGCCCTCTCCGCTTCCGGCCTCCTCTCCCCCAAGATGTTCGGCGAAAGCGTCTTCCCGCCCCAGCCCCCCGGCATCTGGACCATGATCTACTCGTCCGACCAGTGGACCGAAAGCACCGGCGAAGACCGCTTCCGCCGCGGCCTCTACACCTTCGCCCGCCGCACCGCTCCCTACCCGACCTTCACCACCTTCGACGCGCCCAGCCGCGAGGTCTCATGCACCCGCCGCCCGCGCACGAACACGCCCCTCCAAGCCCTCACCACCATGAACGACCCGCAGTTCGTCGAAGCCGCCGGCGCCCTCGGCGTCCGCATGCTCCGCGAAGGCTCAACCACCAAAGCCCGCGCCGCCCGAGGCCTCCGCCTCGCCATCGGACGCGCCCCCGACCAGTACGAAATCGACCGCCTCGCCCTCCTCGCCGAAGACCAGCTCGCCCTCTTCGCCAAGGACCCCGCCGCCGCCGAAGCCCTCGCCGCCCAGATCCCCAATCGCCCTGCGGACCTCACCGCCACCGACCTCGCCGCATGGACCGTCGTCGGCAACGTCATCCTCAACCTCGACGAGACCATCACGAGGGAATGACCGTTCCCAATCGCTCGACCCCGTCTTCGAAGGACCACCGATGAACCCCCTCCTCCTTCGCACGCGCCGCCAGCTCTTCCGCGATTGCGGCGTCGGCCTCGGCTCCCTCGCCCTCGCTTCCATGATGCCCGGCTCGGCCTCCGCCTTCGCACCCCAACCCGCGAACGCCCCAGGCCCCAAGCCTCACTTCGCCCCCAAAGCCAAGCGCATCATCTACCTCTTCATGAACGGCGCCCCGTCGCAGCTCGACCTCTTCGACCACAAGCCCAAACTCAACGAACTCAACGGCCAGGACTGCCCCGCCGACTTCCTCGCCAAGGAACGCTTCGCATTCATCCGCGGCACCCCCAAACTCCTCGGCTCCCCCTACAAATTCGCCCACCACGGCCAGTCCAAAGCCCACATCAGCGAGCTCCTCCCGCACACCGCCAAGATCGCCGACGACCTCGCCATCGTCAAGACCTGCGTCACCGACGCCTTCAACCACGCCCCCGCCGAGCTCTTCATCAATTCCGGCCTCGCCCGCGTCGGCCGCCCCAGCATGGGCTCATGGCTCACCTACGGCCTTGGCACGGAAAACCAGGACCTCCCCGGCTTTATCGTCATGCTCTCCGGCGGCGGCCAACCCTCCGGCGGTTGCTCCTGCTGGTCCAGCGGTTTCCTCCCGACCACCCACCAGGGCGTCCAACTCCGCACCGCCCACGACCCCGTCCTCTTCGTCAAGGACCCCGAAGGCATCTCCGCCGCTTCCCGCCGCAAAAGCCTCGACGCCCTCCGCGACCTCAACCGCAAGCGGCTCGACGTGGTGGGGGACCCCGAGATCGCCACACGCATCGCCGCCTACGAGCTCGCCTTCCGCATGCAGACCTCCGTCCCCGACCTCATGGACATTTCCTCCGAGAAACAGGAGACCCTCGACCTCTACGGCATCGAGCGCGGCAAGCCCGGCTTCGCCACCAACTGCCTCCTCGCCCGCCGCCTCGTCGAACGCGGCGTCCGCTGCGTCCAGCTCTATCACCGCGGATGGGACAGCCACGGCACCAGCCCCGACGACGACATCATGACCTCGCTCAAGAAACGCTGCGCCGAAACCGACCAAGCCTGCGCCGCCCTCGTCACCGACCTCAAGCAGCGCGGCCTCCTCGAAGACACCATCGTCGTCTGGGGCGGAGAGTTCGGCCGCACACCCATGAACGAAGCCCGCAACGGCTCAACTTTCCTCGGCCGCGACCACCACGCCAAAGCCTTCACCATGTGGTTCGCCGGTGCCGGCATCAAAAAGGGCGTCACCATCGGCGAAACCGACGACCTCGGCTACAACGTCGCTTCCGACCCCCTCCACGTCCACGACCTCCACGCCACCCTCCTCCACCTCATGGGCCTCGAACACACCAAGCTCACCTACCGCTCCCAAGGCCGCGACTTCCGCCTGACCGACGTCCACGGCAACCTCTTCAAACCCCTTCTGTCGTAGTCTCAAGTAGCATGGGCATCCTGCCCATGTGCCTTCCGCCTTCATTCCGCCTTCGCTTTCCTTCCGCCTTTCGCCCTTCCCCCCCCCCCGGATAAACCTCCCTCCCCCCCGGGAGTTGACCCCGCCCGCCAGCCCGTTACCCTTCCCCCTCACGGCACCCCCGTGAACCGCCGATGGCTTGCCATCGACGATCGAAGCAGGGCCCTCGCCTCCTTCGGGTAGATAGCTCAATGGTAGAGCACAGCATTGAAAATGCTGGGGTTCCCGGTTCAAGTCCGGGTCTACCCATTCCCGATTCGCCCGGCCACCCGCCGGGCGATGTCGTTTTTGGGGCCTCCGAAAAAGAAGAACCTCCTGAAGAGACGATCGCGCAAGCGATCGCCGCGCACGGTCCCGCCGTTCACGCCAACGCCCTCGTCCGCACTGGCCCCTTCACTTCCGCTTCCCCGTCGCCCGCGCCGGCCACTCGCCCGGCCTGAACACCACCTTCGCGCACCCATTCGTCTCGTCCCGGAACATCGTGAAAGCCGCCGCCCGGGCGTGCAGCCCGGGCAGCGGATGAGAACCACCTTCAGGCTTTAGCAGCCCGTTTCGAAAGCCACCACGAACGCGTCGTAGTCGAAGAAGTCCACAAAGTCGTCCCCGTTGAAGTCCGCGGTGCGGCCCGCCGGGCACGTTGCCGTCTCAAAGCAGTTCACAAAGTCGTCGTAGTCGAAGAAGTCCACGAAGTTGTCGCCGTTGAAGTCCGCTTCGCACCCGGCCTCGCAGTCGATCGCCGTGAGCTTCACGTTGTCGATCGCCGCTTCCACCGTCGAGTCCGGATTCCCGTCCCGAGCCACGAACCGCACGCGGAACGCGTCCGTCCGGTACGCCGTCGTCAGCTCAAAGCTCTTCGCGTTCCACCCGCCGTGCGTCTGCGACCCTGTCGGCCCCACCTGCTCCAGAAGCTGCCACGTCGCGCCGTTGTCCGCGCTGATCTCCACCACGAAAGGATCGTTCCCCGTCTGGTTCGCCGCCGAGTTGTAGAACCACCGGTCGTACGAAAGCACC
>JBIKTT010000423.1:0-3145 GCA_044347925.1 Phycisphaerales bacterium | reverse complement strand
GGAGAAGATGTCAGATCGCTTGTCGACCGGCTTGCCCCTCGCCTGTTCCGGACTCATGTAGCCGGCGGTGCCCATGATCGCGCCGGGGATGGTGGGCGAGTGCCGCGCTGGCGATGAGATCGTGGGGGAATCCCCCATCGCGGCGGCGCTGGTCGAGGATGGTGAGCCGTCGGCGGTGCGTGCAAGCCCAAAGTCGAGCACCTTGACCATGCCGTCGGAAGTGACCATGACGTTGCTTGGCTTGAGATCTCGGTGCGTGATCCCCTTCTCGTGAGCGGCGTCGAGGGCTTCGGCGATCTGCTTGGCAAGGAGCAAGGACTCATCGACAGGGATCGGGCCGTTCGAGAGTCGCTCGTCGAGCGTCTGGCCCTCGATGTACTCCAGGACGAGGTACTGCTGACCGTCGGCGAGCTCAAGACCGTGGATGCCGCCGACGTTGGGGTGGCTGAGCGAGGCGAGGACCTTGGCTTCGCGTTGGAAGCGGGCGAGTCGATCGGGGTCGGCGGCGAGATCGGCGGGGAGCGCCTTGATGGCGACCTGGCGATCAAGCCTGGTATCGGTGGCGAGGTAGACCACTCCCATGCCGCCGCGGCCGAGTTCACGCTGAATCTGGAATGCGCCGATGGTCGCTGGTTGCATAGGTTCGGTTGGTGGGAAGTGTACGAGAAAGCCTCGTCGTCTACTTTGGCGTGCCCAGCTTGGCCCTGATCTCTTCCGTGAAGTTGACGACCAGGTCGATACGGCTGGTCTGTTCATTCTCGCCTTGCAGGATGACCATCTGGCGGCCGTCGGGCGCCCACGAGAAGTTGACGGTCTTGAGTTCCTTGATGCTGTAAAGCGGCTTCGGCAGGGATGCGGAGAACGCCGGGTCGGTCTTCACCTCAACGCTCACGATCTGCTTGTCACTGTCGACGAAGCGGATCTCCTTGCCGTCGGGGCTCCACCAAGCGGCGCCGTTGTGTCCGTTCGTCGAGATCTGAACACGGCCGGACCTGGCGTCCTCGGCTGCCGACGCGGCGCCGGTGAAACGCTGCACGTACAACTCGTGTCGTCCGGACTCGACAGAGCAGAACAACACCCACTTGCCATCGGGAGAGAACCTCAGCGCGTGCTCATCGGCCGGAGACTTCAGGTACGGCGTGGATTTGGGGGTCGTGCTTCCCGCCTCAGGCTCGATCATCAGGACATCGCTCTTGTTGACCTTCATGTCGGTTGGAACGATCGCGAGGACCTTGCCGTCAGGGGACCAGGCCGAAGGCTGGAGGAACGTTTGCTCCGCAAGCGGCTTGGAGAACAACGTGACCGGGTCGCCGGGGCCGCTTGCCGGCCGCTCGATGATCGCGAACTCGTCCTTGGCGAACGAGCCGTGAACGATTCGCTGCCCGTCCGGGTGCCAGCCCAGCCCAAAGGCGGCACCTTGGATCGGGATTCGAGAAGCTGTGCGGCGTGCTAGATCCTGCACCCATAGTTCAGAGGTGAGGTCATCGGGGTTGTTCATCTGCAGGCTGGCCAGCACACGCCCGCCGTCCGGAGAGATCACGATCTCCGAGAACGCTCGCGTTGGTCCGAGGATTGGCTGTGGAAGCCCCTTGTCATCGAGCCATGCAAGACGCCGATCCGAAAGGTCCGTCGGTCGGGTGGAAAGTGCGAGCGTGCCGCGGGGCGAGAGGACGAAGTTGCTGGCGGAACTGCCGCTCCACACCCTCACGGGCTCGCTCAGGGTGCGCAGCGTGCTCACATCAAAGCGCACGGCAATCAAGCCGGTCTGGTCGGCTCTGAGCGCGACGAGGAGGTTCCCTCCATTCACGGGGTCGCTTACGAGGTGCGCGGTGCTCGCATCGGGGAGCACGAGCGTCCGCTTTCCGGTCGCGAGGTCGATGGCTTCGGAATTGACCTTGATCTTCTCGCCGGCGATCGAAACGTGGGTCGCGACGATGGACTGTCCCGAAACCAGCGGGAGAAACCTCTCCCAGCCGAGGACACCCTCGGTTTTCTCGTCACGGAGCACGACGCGGGGCTGGCCGCCCGAAGCCGCCACGGCGTAGATGGCGGGCTCGGTTTCGGGGGCAAAGACGATCTCGCGGTCTGAGGCCCAGCCGATCGCAAAGTTCGATCCCTGCGTGAGCTCGCAGACGGTCTCCGGCCTTCCGGACGGTCGTCCATCTTCGATCGCGACTTTCCTGAGGCTAAATCTGGTGCCGGCGCGGTCCTTGACGCCGGCGTACGCCAGCCATCGCCCATCGGGAGACAAAGCGGCGTTCCGGGCTCCTTCGGTGCCTTCGATGACGGTGGTCTCGTCCCGATCGAGCCGGCGGACGACGAGCGCCCCCTCCGGCTTGGTGCTCTCGGGCTCGAGTTCGGGCCATGCGGTTTACACGAGGAACTTCGCGTCCGGGGAGATTCCGACCAGCCACCGGAAGGGAGGCTTGCTCTTGACGGTGGTCGACACGTGGAATGTCTGAGGCGGGGTTTGCGGCGCGGGGGTCGCCATCCTGCTCGCGGCCAGCCAGCCGATTCCGCCCGCGAGGAGCGTGAGCGCGGCGGCCGCGACGATCGCCACAACGCGTGTGCTCCTGGGCACGGGGGCTGCCGCGAGAGACGAGGACCATTCCTGCCCGCTGATCGCTCTTTCGAGTTCGAGGCGTGCATCCGCGATGTCGTGCAAGCGATGCTTGCGGTCCTTGGCGAGGCAGTTGGCCAGCAGGTCCCGGACGCGGCGCGGTGTCTGTGGTGGGAGCAGGCCGAAGTCGAGTTCCTTGTGGAGCGTCGCGCCCAGCGCGTCGGCCACGGTCTCGCCTCGGAAAGGTCGTGCGCCCGTCAGCATCTCGAACAGCACGCAGCCGAACGAGAAGATGTCGGAGCGTTTGTCCACGGGCTTGCCGCGGGCCTGCTCGGGGGACATGTACCCCGCGGTGCCCATGATCACGCCGGGGATCGTGGGTGAGTGAGGGCGTGCGTGGGGCGATGGCACCGCGATGGTCGGGGAATCCGCCAGTGCCTGGACCGCGCTGCGAGAGGACAACGGCTCCTCGGTTCGTGCCAGGCCGAAGTCAAGCACTTTCACCACGCCCTCCGAAGTCACCATGACATTGGCGGGCTTGAGGTCGCGGTGGACGATTCCCTTCTCGTGGGCGGCTTCCAAGGC
>JBIKTT010000422.1:0-3149 GCA_044347925.1 Phycisphaerales bacterium | reverse complement strand
GTACTTCGCCGAAACCGCTTCGTAAAGCCCCTTGTCCTCGTTCAGGATCCCCATCGGCACCTGCCCCGTCGCATCAAACTTCCCGGCTTCGGGAATCCCGATCACCGTGTCGTGAAGGCCGAACACAACCACCGTCGCGAGTTCAGGCGTCGACAGACACCACTGCACCAGCTCGCGCGATTCCGGCGTCTGAAGCGGCCTTTCCCCCGCCCCATCCTCAAACTCCGGCCAGTCAATCGGGAAGTTGCGGTCCACATCAAGCCCGCCCCCCGCACCAAACCCCGCCGGCCCCGGGCCATCCTCGTTGTACTTCCCATCCCCATCGTTATCAATCCCCTCGGCGAGCACGGCCCACACCGCTCGCTCCCCCTTCGCCGCATCCGGCCCGCGCATCAGCCCCTTCCACGGAGAGTTCGCCTCCGCATCCGCTTCATCGATCAACGTCGCGGTCAGGCCCGTCCCCGGCCCCGGGTTCTTGACCCGCATCAGCGTGATCATCCCATCGCCGTTCAGGTCCTCCGCGGGGTCCTCACCCTGCCGCCGGTCGCGGTCCGCATCGTTCACCGCCGTCCCCCCCGACGGAATCGGTAGCCGCCCGAACTCCACCGCGCTCCCGCCCGCGCTTGCCGCGAATGCGTCCGGGTTCGCCATCGGAAGCACGTACACGTTCACACCCTTCAGCCACTCCGGCGGCGCTTCCACGAGCTTCCGCGCCACCCGAAGCGCCATCTCAGGCCCCACGCGGTGCCGCGCGTCAAGCCCCGCCACCAGCAGGATCGCGGGCTTCTTCTCGCCCGTCTCGCCAGCACCGATCCGCAGGATCTGGATGGTCCGGTTCCCGCTGCTCTGGTACGAGTGCGCGACCGTGACGCTGGCTTTCGCCGAACCCGGCGGGCTGAGCAGCCCCCGGACCTGCTCGTCCACCGAAGCCGGCTGACCACTTGCGACCTTCAGAAGCCCGCCCAGCGAGAGCGCGGCCGACAACACGATGACGGAGAAGTTCTTCACGCCCCGAGCATACCCAAACCTCGCCCGCGCCGCCGCCGCCCGCTTACTGCACCTGCCGGACCAGTTGCACCGGCGGCGGGGGAGCAAGGCCCTCCGCATCCACCGTCCGCTTGATCAGCTCAAGCAACGCCGCCCGCACCGGCCCGTGCCTCACCGTCTCCGCCGCGATCGTGACGTTCCACACGACGTTCGGGGTGATTTCCGCCAACGCGACCGCGGGCGCGGGCTCCGCCAGCGCCCCCGGCGTCTCGGCGACGCACCGTTTGGCGACGTCAAGCAGGATCCCCCGGCTCCGGTCAAGGTCCAGCGAACCCGCCGTCGCCACCGGGACCGTGATGTTCCGCCGCGGATGGTGGCTCTGGTTCTCGATCGTCCCGCCGAAGATCGCCCCGTTGGGCACGATGATCCGCCGGTTGTCCGCGGTGTCGAGGTTCGTCGTGAACAGATCGATCCCGTCGATGATCCCCGCCTGCCCCGCCACGATCACGCTGTCCCCGATCTTGAACGGACGGAAGATCAGGAGAAGTACGCCGGACGCCAGATTCCCCAGATTCCCCTGCAGCGCCAAACCGATCGCAAGCCCCATCGCGCCGATCACCGCCGCCAAGCTCGTCGTTTCAAACCCCAGCGTCCCCAGACACGTCACGATCGCGAACGCCAAGACCGCCCATCGCGCCATGTTCCCGAAGAACTTGGCAAGCAGCGGGTCCACCTTCGCCTGCGTGAAAGCCATGAAGACCACGCGCCGCGCCCACTTCGAGAGCATCCACGCGAGGACGAAGATCACCATCGCCCCGACCACCGCCGGCCCCTTGTCCCGCGCGAACCGGACGATCTCATCGCCCAGCGCCGAAAGCGTCGTAAGCGGAGCCGTCACCGCCGCTTCCACGCCCGTCGCCTTCTCCGCCGCGCCGCCGGGGATGCCCGCGGGCGCCGAAACGGCGGGGGTGGGCGAAGCAGAGGTCCCGGGCGTGGTGGTGGGGGGGGCTGCAAGGGCCAGCAGGAAAAGCATCATCGTGGGCTCCAAAGAAGCTCCCGCGCTCCGCGGAAGGACCCCAATGTAGGAGCGAACCAAGCCCCCGCGCCGCCCCGGTCACCCGTCCCCAGTGGAGCACCGCCGCCCCCCGGGCTACCATCCCGCCCAGCCACGACCGCGTGGCGACAAGTCGGGCGCATAGTTCAGTTGGCTAGAACGCGGCTGTCACATAGCCGAGGTCACAGGTTCGAGTCCTGTTGCGCCCATTCGCGAGGCCGATCCGCGACGTTTCTCGTCGCACGTTTCATCGCCGTCGCGCCTCCCGCCAATCCCTCACACCGCCGTCGCCACCCGCCGGATCCCCGCGACCAGCTCCTCCGGGTCGACCGGTTTGGACATGTGCATCTGGAATCCCGCGAGCAGCGCCCGTGTCCGGTCCTCCGGCCTCGCGAACGCCGTCAGAGCGATCGCCGGCGTCGCCCCGCCCTGCTCCGGCGACGAAGTCCGCACCTTCCCGATCAGCGCGTAGCCATCCACCTCCGGCATCCCGATGTCGCACACCAGAATGTTCGGCCGCTCCCGCGCCAGCCGCTCAAGAGTCTCCGCCGCCGACCCGCACGTCAGGACCTTCGCCCCACGCCGCTCCAGCATCCGCTTCACCACGTCCCGCGCGTCAAGCTCATCGTCCGTCACCATCACAGTCACGCCCGCAAGCACCTTCGCCGGCGGAGCCGCGACGATCGCCGCGCTCGTCGCGCCGCTCCCGCTCCGAAGCCGCCGCTCCTCAAGCCCCGTCGAAAGCGCCGCGATCCGCGGGATCGCCCGCGGCAGTTCCACCGTGAACGTCGCACCCCGACCCTCCCCGACGCTCTCCGCTCGGATCGTCCCGCCGTGAAGCTCCACCAGATGCCGCGCGATCGCGAGCCCAAGACCCAAGCCCTGAAACTGCCGCGTGATCCGCCCGTCCTGCTGCTTGAACCGCTCGAAAGCCATCGGCAGAAACTCTGGTTTGATTCCGATCCCCGTGTCCGTCACCCCGACCTCCACATGCCCCTGCCGGTGACGACACACCACCCGCACCTCGCCCCGCACGGGCGTGAACTTCACCGCGTTGGTCAGCAGATTGAAAAACACCTGCTGCAACCGGTGCGGGTCCCCGCGCACT
>JBIKTT010000420.1:0-3150 GCA_044347925.1 Phycisphaerales bacterium | reverse complement strand
GACGCAGACGGCTTCGACACCGAGCTCGCGGCAGGCGCGGAGGATGCGAAGGGCGATTTCGCCGCGGTTGGCAATGAGGACACGCTTGAACATTCGCACTCCGAAGAAAACTCACCACAGAGACGTCGAGGCACAGAGAGAGACACGACAGAGCATGGCCCGTTCCGCTTTCCTCAGTGTCTCTGTGACTCTGTGGTGAACTGAATCAGGGTCTGACGAGGAAGAGCTTCTGGCCGAACTCGACGGCTTCGCCGTTCTTGACGAGGATGCGTTCGATCTTGCCGGCTTTGCCGGACTTGATCTCGTTGAAGACCTTCATGGCTTCGACCATGCAGACGACGGTGTCGTTGGTGACGGCGGAGCCGACCTTGACGAAGGCACCGGCGTCGGGATTGGGAGCGGCGTAGAAGGTGCCGACCATGGGGCTTTCGATGGCGATGAGGCCGGCGTCGTCGTTGGCGGCGGCGGGGGCTGGGGCTCCGCCAGCGGCCGGAGCGGCGGCGGGAGCGGGTGCGGTCGCCGGAGCCGCGTGCATGACCGGAGCGGGGGCGTAGGTCACGCCCTGCGGGCCGCGGCGGATGGTCACTTTTTCGTTGGCGTCGCGAAGATCAAGCTCGGAAAGGTCGTTGTCGACCATCAGCCGAACGAGTTCCTTGAGCATGGAAGCGTCAATCATGGAGGGACATCCCAAGAGAGAGGTCAAGAGGCAGAACCAACCCGGGAGGCCGGGCCGCGCCCGCGGACACGGGCGGCGTCACCAAGACAGTCAGGTGACCGGTCGGCATTCTACCCCGACCCGCCGACCGATGTCCCGGACGCAAGAGGTCGACCGACCACGGACCGAACGGATCGGACCCGCGTCAGTCGAGGGTCGCCCATTCGAGCGTTTTGGGGAGGGAGGAGAGCTTGCGGGAGCCTGTCGCGGTCACGACATAGTCGTCTTCGAGGCGGATGCCACCGATGCCGGGGAGGTAGATGCCGGGCTCGATGGTGACGACGTTGCCTTCCTGGAGGGTGGTGCCTTTGAGCATGTGGCTGAGGCGGGGGTCTTCGTGGGTGTCGAGGCCGATGCCGTGGCCGAGGCCGTGGCCGAAGTGGTCGCCGTAGCCGGCTTTGGTGATGATGTCGCGGGCGACCTTGTCGATGGCGGAGGAGGACTTTCCGGCGGCGAGGGCGGAGGCGGCGGCTTCGTGGGCTTCGAGGACGATGGGGTAGATCTCGGCGAGCTTTTTGGGCCATTTGCCGAGGGCGAAGGTGCGGGTGAGGTCGCCGCGGTAGCCTTTGAACTGGGCACCCCAGTCGATGAGGAGGCCCTGATTGGCGGCGATTTTGGTGGAGGAGGGGCGGTAGTGCGGGAGGCTGCCGTTGGCTTTGGCGGCGATGATGGTGCCGAAGGAGAAGCCGGTGGCGCCTTTGTCCTTCATGGCGGCTTCGAGGCGGGAGGCGAGGGCGGCTTCGGTTTCGCCGGGCTTGATGGTGGGGAGGATCTGGAGGAGGGCTTGCTCCTGGATCTTGATGGCTTTGGCGATGAGGGAGATTTCGTGCTCATCCTTGATGCGGCGCATGGCCATGACGACGCCGGTGGTGGAGGCGAGGACGCCTTTCTCGGTGCGTTTGGCGATCGCGTCGCGGTCGGCGACGGTCATGTACTCGGCTTGGATGCCGACCTTTTTGGCTTTGGCGGCGGCGAGGAGGTCGCCGACGGCTTCGACCATGGAGGCTTTGCGGATGACGATGTCGGCGAGGGGCTTGAAGTGCTCGAGTTCTTCCTGGTAGCGGAAGTCGCTGATGATGACGGGCTTGGGGCCGCCGACGAGGAGGTAGGAATCGCCGCCGGTGTAGCCGGAGAGATAGCCGACATCGACGGGGCTTGTGATGAGGAAGTGCGAGAGTTCCTTCTCGTGGAGGAACGACGCGAGCTTGGCGAGGCGAGATTTGAACGGCGTGAAGTCGGGGGTGGTCATGCGGGGCGATGGTATCCTCGGCTTCGCAGCCGCCATCCGTTGAGAGACGCGGGTGCGATGGTGTGCGGAGGCGACGGGGCTTCGCGTTGCCGGGTTCAGACGGGCGAGTTGGAGCGTGCGGGGTTCATTGGCACCGATCGCAGGAGGAACCGGCGATCGGTGGCGCGTCTCGGGTTCGTCCGGTGATCGATGCCAACCGCCGATCGGAATGAGTGGATAGGAAGCCGCCGCGTTCTTACCGACCGGCACAAGATGTTATCTATGGTGCCACGTCAGGTCGCATCAAAGTAATAATACTAATTCGATCTGAGTCATAGTCATACTGAAAGTGAATTACGCGATTATCCTGGCTATAGCGATCCCATCGACCTGCTTTGCCGATCAAGCCGTTACTCTTGGGTCCGCTACTAACCGGGATGCCATATCGACCAAGCATATCCTGCCTCATGAAAGGAAGATTAATGTCCTGTAACACAAAAGGAGCACGACGAGGATGGTCCAACCTCAGAAGAATCGCCTCAATGCGATCGCAGTCGTCGCATAGAATGTCCACCGCATACTCATTGCATACGTAGTCAATCCTGCGCAGTTCCGAGTCGACATCTTTTCTAAAATGCCACAGGAACAGAGGTCTTGAAGTCAGCAGCGCCGTTGCCTGCTGGCCCAAGAAATCAGACAGTGCTTCAAGTGTGTTAATCATCGCTTTTTCATGTCTTCATCACACTTCGCACGATCAAGGATTCTAGCCGCTTCCAAGTCTTCCGAGTCGGACGCAATTTGCGGCCGGTGTCACGACTGCCATCTCTTCTCAGGGTTGGGGGGGCTTGTTCTTCGCGTGGAACCCAGTGTAACCGATGGCGGGGAGCAAACGCCGCTTGCCCCCAGGATAAAGCCAGTCGTGGCAGCCGCGGAGTTGTCGGCGCCGATCGTTCGGGACGAGTCGCGGGTTCGGATTTGACCCCTGCGGGGTCGGGTTGTGGGGGGCGAGTCTACCGGGGGCGTTGCCCCCGGCTACTTCATTGCAGCCCTGCGGGCTGCGGTTCTGGGGTGGGGAGGTTGTGTGAGAGGGACGAGTCGGTGAGGATGGGGGACCAGCGAAGACCAGCCGGAGGACCGGCAGTTCGCGGCACCCCTTCCCTCGTTGTTCGGGGACGGATGGCGAAGAGCAAGGGCGGTTTACCCCGCA
>JBIKTT010000421.1:0-3150 GCA_044347925.1 Phycisphaerales bacterium | reverse complement strand
ACGGAGCGTGGCTGAGCGAGGAAGACGCGAAGGGGCTTTGGGACGAGCTTTCGCCGGTGTACGACGGGATGACCTCGGAAGCGGGGACCGTTCCGGAGGATGCGCCCTGGCTTGCGCCCAAGGCGCACACGCTGGATCGATTGACGATCGCGGACTGGATCAACGACCTGAAGAGCAAGGGGATCTCGGACCGGGGGATTTCGGTGCTTCGGGCGGGGTTCGAGGGTGACAACGCGGTGCGAGCGGACCGGCAGAGCTATCTGGGGATGCTGGCGTGCATCAAGGGTGGCGGGCTTGACAAGTACTGGACGGAGTCGGAGGTCTACCGGTGCAAGCAGGGGAATCAGGCGTTGGCGGAGGCGCTGGCGACGAGCTTCGGCGTGGATCGGATCAAGCTGAACCTTCCGGTGGTGTCGGTCAAGGATCGCGGCGACAAGATGCTTGTGGCGACGGCGGACAAGCGGATCCTCGAGTGCGATGACGTGGTGCTGACGGTCGCGCCGACGGCGTGGCCGCTGATTGAGTTCAACGGCCTGATGCCGAAGGAGTTGATCTCGGCGCCGCAGATGGGGACGGCGATCAAGTACATCGCGCCGCTGAAGCGAGAGGTGTGGAAGGACACGGGCAAGACCCCGGACTTCATCACCGATGCGGATATCTCCGAGACGTGGGAGACGTGCGACGGACAGGCGGCGCCGGCCGAGGTGAAAGCGGGCGACCCGGTGAACGGGATCACGTGCTTCTCGGGCGGTCCGGCGGCGGAGCGTGTGCGGACCAAAGTCGGCGCGGCCGTGGACCGGTCGTACGCCGAGACGCTCAACAAGGCGCTGCCCGGGTACTCGGATGCGGTGACCAAGCCGCGGTACATGGACTGGCCGTCGGATCAGTGGACGCGGGGCAGCTATTCGTTCCCCGCGCCGGGCCAGGTGACGACGCAGGGGCCCGTGCTTGAGAAGCCGAGCGGGGCGATGCACTTCGCGGGTGAGCACACCTGCTACAAGTTTGTCGGGTACATGGAGGGTGCGCTGTCGTCGGGCGTGTCGGTCGCGCGGCGGATTGCGCTGCGTGACGGGCTGGCGCGGTAGATCCTTCACAGGAGTGGGACATGTCGAACGACCATGAACGCGTGGACCGAGTCGCCCGGGCCAGGTTGTGGGCGGGGTATCCCTGTCGGAACATGACGCTTTACCACCGCACGGGCTTTCTCGTGGGGGATGCGTGCTCGCTGGTGGAGGTGCCGGGCAAGGGTTCGACGCTGATTATTCGGGACATCGAAGCGGCGCGGGCTCGGAAACATGCACGGGCGGATCGGGTGGTGTCGCCGGCGGATCTGGTCGTGGCGGCGGAGTTGTCAGCGGATCGGGAGACGCAGTTTGCGCAGGCGACGGCGGCGTTCCTGGCGCGAGAGGGTGTGCGCGAGGTTGTGGGCGATCGGACGGTGCCGCTTTCGTTTGTGGATGCGATCCGGCGGGCCGGGGTGGAGGTGGTGTACGACGCGGGGATGGGCGTGGAGGAGCGGAGGCGGAAGACGTCGGCGGAGGTTGAGCACATCCGAGCGGCTCAGGCGGCGACGGAAGCGGTGATGGAGAAAGCGTGCCGGATGATCGCGCGAGCGACGGCGCGGGCGGATGGGGTGCTTGCGGATGGGGAGGGCGTGCTGACGGCCGAGCGGGTGCGGAGCATGATCGCGGTGGACCTGATGCGGGAGGGGTATGACGGGCCGCCGAGCATCGTGGCGTGCGGCGTGTGCGGGGCGGACTGTCACGATCACGGGCACGGCGAGCTTCGCACGGGTGAGCCGGTGATCGTCGACATCTTTCCGAAGAGCAAGTCGCACCAGTATCAGGGCGATTGCACGCGGACGGTGGTGCACGGGACGCCGACGGCGGAACTGGTCCGGATGCACGCGGCGGTCGTCGAGGCGAAAGCAGCGGCGGTCGCGGCGATGAAGGCCGGGGTCCGGTGCGGGGATGTGCATGCGGCGACGATGGGGGTGCTCAGGGCGCGGGGGTACTCGCGGGCGATTCCTGGGCCGGACGCGCCGGCGGAGTTCGTCAGTGCGCAGCACGGGACGGGGCACGGGCTGGGGCTTGATGGGCATGAGCCGCCGCTTGTGGATGGGGAGGCGGGGATGGGTCCGGCGCTGGTGGCGGGTGATGTGGTGACGGCGGAACCGGGCTTGTACAGCGTGAAGTTTGGTGGGGTACGCGTCGAGGATGTGTATCTCGTGACGGAGACGGGGAGCGAGAATCTCGGGCGCGGGTTGCCGGAGGGACTGGATTGGCGGTGAGCGGCGGGGAAGCGAGGGGGGAGAGCGGGCAGATTGGGCGGGCGGAAGTTTCGACCAAGGGCGGCACACCGGCTAAGGTTGTGCGATGTTCAGGCACGTTCTTCACAGCAAGATCCATTTCGCGAAGGTGACCGCGGCGTATCCGTCGTACGTGGGGTCGATCACGATCGATGAGAACCTTCTGGCGGCGTGCGGGATGCGCGTCAACGACCATGTCCACGTGGCGAACGCGCGGACGGGGGCGCGGATCGAAACGTACGTGTTTCTCGGGGAGCCGGGGTCGGGGAAGATCGAGCTCAACGGGGCGGCGGCGCTGCACTTTGAGGTCGGGGATGACGTCATCATCATGCACTACGCGGCGATGACGGACGAGGAGTACGCGAAGCACCATCCGAAGGTGGTGATCGCGGGGCCGGGGAACACGGTGGGGCAGATGGTCCGGTACGAGCCGAATGATCCATCGAAGCGGCGAGGGTGAGGGGTTACGGAGAGGCGTGGCGGGGGCGAATGAAGGCCGAGCGTGAAGAATCCGACCGCCCAACTCCTCGAGCCCGAGATTCGCGAGCTGATCCGCGAAGGGCTTTTCACGGAGCTGCGCGAGGCGTTGAACATGGTGCCGGCGGCGGACGTCGCGGAGATTCTGCAGGAGCTTGATCCGCGGGAGGCGGCGGTGGGGTTCCGGTTCATGCATCGGGACGCTGCGGCGGAGGCGTTCGCGTATCTGGCGCCGGAAAACCAGGAGGCGCTGATCGGGGCGCTGGGCGCGGAAGCGGCCGTGAAGATGGTCGAGGCGATGAACGTCGACGACCGGGCGAAGCTGCTGGATGAGCTTCCGGAGGCGGTCGCGCAGCGGCTGATCG
>JBIKTT010000419.1:0-3159 GCA_044347925.1 Phycisphaerales bacterium | reverse complement strand
CGCTGGAACTCTTCGTGCGAGACGATGTTGTACAGATGTTCGCGAAGCTCGGGGAAGGTGGAGGAATCAGCGTGCGGCGGCTCGAAGCGTCCTGAACGGTGCCGGCGTCCGGTGCCACGATCATCCGGTCCTCCGCCCCCACCGGATGGTCGTGGATTGACCTCCAACGTGATCGCCCCGGCGGGCCCGCGACGGTCGTCCATCCACGACCATCCCGAAGCGGGATGATCGTGGCACGGGCGACCCTCACCAGCGCCACCGCAACTCCGACCGCAACCCTTGCGGACCGAGGAGTTGCCGTCGCAGGCCTACGAGCGGCGGTTGCAGGTCGGAGAGCGGGCGCTGTCGCTCGAAGAGCAATGGCTGCAGGTCGCAGAGCAATCGCTGCTCGCGTGCGAGTTGGGGTTGTTTCTCTGGTTCACCCCCCCACACCCGCACTCGACCCCGCATCGCCCGCACCCACTTACCCCCTCCCTCCACCCAGTCACCCCTCCACCCCCGGCACCCGGCCGACGCTTTGGCCATTTGGCCATTTGGTCTTTGGCCATTTGCCGTCTCCCTCCGCGAGCCTCGCGGCTTCGGCGCTCAATCCTGGCTTCACTCCTGTTTCACCCTTCCTGAGCCCCGCGTTCGGGGCGGGGACGGGTGCGGGGCGTTCTGGGCGTGCGGGAGCGGGCTAGTATTCACTCACTCGCGGAGGGGCGGGTGGGGGAAGCGGAAGCTTGGGTGGGGGCAGTCTTGGTTTTCGTATGGCCTGGGCGTCCTTTGGTGGACGCTCCACGAGGAGAACGACGCGATGTACACCCCCCACTCCCATCAACTGAAGGGCACCGCTGGCCGCAGGGCTTCTGGCGCTGCTCGCCGGGCCTTTACCATCGTCGAAGTGATGATCGTCCTCGCGATCATCCTGATTCTGGCCACGCTGGTCGCGGTCAACCTTCGCGGCAGCAGCAAAGACGCCAAGCTCGGGGCCGCCAAGATCGGGATGCGGGCCCTTGACAAGGCGCTCGAGCGGTTCAACGACAAGTTCGGCCGCTACCCCACCGACGAAGAGGGTCTTGCCGTCCTCTGGGACAAGAGCAAGCTTCAGGTCGAGAACGAAAGCGACGCCGCCAAGTGGGAACGCCTCGTGGACCGGGCCGAAGACGCGGAGAAGGACCCCTGGGGCACCCCGTGGGGCTATCGCCAGAAGGATGAGAGCGGGGATGGGTCCGAGGACATCTTCGACCTCTACTCGTTCGGGCCCGACCGCCAGGACGGCACCGAGGATGACATCCACAACAGGGCCAAATCCGGCGAGAGCGGCTCGGGCGCGCCCAGCGACAGCGGTGCTTCGTCCGGCGGCTGAGCCGGCTCTCAAGACGGGAGCGTCTGACATGCGAAGCCCCAGCCCCGCGCGTGCGGGGCTCGTCATCATGACGGGGACGGGCCGTGGCGTGGCTGTGGTGCGCGCGGGGTTCTCGCTGCTCGAGACGATGCTGGCGCTGGTGGTCGTGATCATGCTCGCGACCTTGGTCGCGCCGTCGCTGGTCTCGATGACCGGGGATGCGCGAGCGGACCGGGCGCGGGCGGAGATCGCGTCGGCGATGAGCGATGCGAGGAGTTTGGCGCGGGCGAGAGGGATGCCGGTCGTCGTCAGCGTGATCACGGGCGCGGGCGGCGAGGAAGAGAGCGAGATCGTCGGCGTCGTGGTCGCGGCGGGCGGGCTTGAACGCGAGCTTGACGCGATGACGGCCGGAGATGCGGAAGACGCGGGCGCGGAAGCGGGAGCGCCGGCCGCCGGGGAAACCGCGGCGGGCGAAGCGGATGCGGGCGAAGCGGCCGAAGCGGCGGGGAACGCCGCGGTCGGGAGCGCGAAACGCCGGCTCGGCGTGCTGCCCGCGGGGTGCACGGTCCGGTTCGCGGTGGAAGAAGCGGCGGCGGGCGCGAGCGCAGCGCCGGCGGCCGAGAGCGAGACGGGTCTGGACACAGGCGCGGAAGAGACTGCGAAAGGAGCGACCGGCGCGGCCGCGGCGGGCGACGCGATGATGATGATCGCGGTGGTGTTTCCGGATGGAACGGCGGCGGTGCCGGGGCGAAAGCTTGAGCTTGTCGTCGCGGGAAGGGGAAGAGGCCGGGGCGCGGCCCGCGTGTTTGCGATCAGGATGAGCCCGTGGTTTGCGGAAGCGACGTTCACCGAGCGAACCCCGGCGGCGGCGGGGAGCGAAGAGAAGGAAACAGGAGCAAACGAGACGGTGGACGCGGCGGAGGATGAAGATGGTGCGGCGGAACCGGTGATGGAGAAGCCGTGAGGAGTGTTGCGTGAGGAAGCGGCCCGGAAGCGTGCTGATCGAGGTGCTGGTCGCGGTGGCGATCCTGGTTGGATCAGGCACGGCGATCATGGCGGCGGCGGATCGCGGGGAGCGTCTGCTGCGGTCGTCGCGCGAGCTGTCGCGGGCGGGGGATCTGGCACGCTCGGTGATCGCGGCGATCGAAGCGGGATTGGTCACGCCGCAGAGTGCGCCGCAGGCGGTGCGGTCGGCGGCGGAAACAGGGGCGTGGCTGGCGCTGGATGCGGACGCGGGGCTGCCGGAGCTCACGGAAAGCGCGGGTTGGCGGGCGGAAGTGGATGTGGAGCCGACGGAGCACGCGGGGCTCGCGCGGGCGACGGTCAAGGTGTGGCGGACGCGTGGAGAGGGACAGGGAGCGGAAGGGGAGCCGCTCTTCGTGCTGACGCAGCTGGTGCGGGTGCTGGCGGAGGGGGAGGACAAAGCGGGGGATTCGCTGCTGCCCGAGGAGTCGCCGGCGGGCGGGCGGGGAGGTTCGCGGTGAGAAGACGCGGGTTCACGCTGCTTGAGGCGATGCTCGCGCTGGCGCTCACGGCGCTGGTGACGGTGATTGCGTTCTCGTTTCTATCGACGCTTGCGGCTTCGCAGCGTGTGGCGAAGCGCGCGGCGGAGGAGCAGCGGTCGGTTGGGCTTTTCTTTGACCGTCTTGAGGACGAGCTTGCGGCGGCGGTGGCGGCGGACCCGGCGGCCGGAGCGGGCGTGGTGGGCGGGCCGACGTCGCTTCAGGTGCTGTCGCGGGGCGTGGGGATTCCGACGGATCCGACGCTTGGCGAAGCGGCGGCGCGGGAGCAACTGTCGGATCTTCGCGGGATTCGGTTTGCGCTTGCGGGGA
>JBIKTT010000020.1:0-11017 GCA_044347925.1 Phycisphaerales bacterium | reverse complement strand
CGGTAATCGTGCACCGGGAGAAAGCCGAGCAGCGCGGGCGCGGGCTTCTGGTGCGGCTGAAGGAGCAGATCCCCAAGCACCAGTTCGAGATCCCGCTCCAGGCGGCGATCGGCGGGAAGATCATCGCTCGCGAGACGATCAAAGCGTTCCGCAAGGACGTGCTCGCCAAGTGCTATGGCGGCGACGTGTCGCGCAAGCGGAAGCTGCTTGAGAAGCAGAAGGAAGGCAAGAAGCGCATGAAGTCCATCGGGAGCGTGACGATCCCGCAGGAAGCGTTCATGGCGGTTCTGGATCAGGGCGACTAACGCTTCTCGATGACGCTGAAGTTTTCCGGCGGCGGCGGGGAAATCCCGCTCACCGTGAAGTGGTAGGTTCCGGACCCAGCGCCAAGCCGCAGGACGCCGGGGCTGTCTTTCCCTGCTTCGGGAGATGAGATCACTTTCAATCCGGCGGCCTGAGCGATCGGCTTGCCCGATTCGCTGACGGTTGCACCGGCGGGCACACGCAGGCGGATTTCGGCTGTCGCACCCGGCGGGATGGAGATGTGGTACGACTCGGTGGAGCCGTTCTTCGTCCAGGCACTGCTGATCAGACCGGCGGCCGAGTCATAGGTCGCGTCGACACGATCAAACGGTGTGTGCAACTTGGTGGGGGTCATCGGCCGGGGCTCGATCAGGATCTTGCGGTAGCCGGGCTCGAGGGCGGAGATGCCCGCGATGTGGCGGTAGAGAGCATCACCCACCGCACCGAAGGCGTAGTGGTTGAAGGAGTTCATGCCGACATCCTGGAAGCCCTGCTCGGGGGTCCAGCCGTCCCAGCGTTCCCACATGGTGGTCGCGCCGAGTTTCACCTGGTAGAGCCACGAGGGGTAGTCCTCGGTGAGGAGGAGTCGTTCGGCGACATCGTCGCGGCCGGCGGCGTAGAGAGCCGGCAGGAGGCGGGGGGTGCCGATGAAGCCGGTGGCGAGGTGCCAGTTCTTGGCCTGGATGGACTTGACGAAGGCGTCGGCGGTCGCTTTGCGGCTTTCGGCGGGGATGATGCCGTCGATGGTGAAAGCCATGGCGTAGCCGGTCTGGCCGGATTCCTTCAGCGAGCCGTCCGGAGTGAGGAACCGCGAGCGGAACGCGGTGATGGAAGCGGCTCGGGCCGCGTCGAACCGATCGGCGTCCGCGTTCTTGCCGATGGCTCGGGCCATCTCGGACATGTTGCCCAGGAGCAGGATGCGCTGAGCGGTGTCGATGAGGTCGGAGCTGGTCGGATCGCCGAGATTGACCCAGTCGCCGAACCCGCCGACCTTGGAGATGCCGGAGGTGGTCTTGCCGTCGAGCCACGCTATGTAGCGGAGGAACGCTTCGTAGTGGTCGGTGATGACGCGGGTGTCGCCGTACGCGCGGTACATGGCGTGCGAGCAGATGATCGCGGCGTCGCCCCACGCGGTTGAGCCGCCGCGTTCGTTCACCTTCGGCGCGACGTGCGCGAAGGTGCCGTCGGGGAACTGGGCGTCCTGCGCGAGGGTCTTGAGCCAGCGCGACATGAACGAAGCGATGTCGAAGTTGTACGACGCGGCGTTGGCGAAGAACTGGGCGTCGCCGGTCCAGCCGAGGCGTTCGTCACGCTGCGGGCAGTCGGTGGGGACCTCGAGGTAGTTGCCCTTCTGGCCCCAGATGATGTTGTGGACGAGTTGATTCACGAGCGGATTCGAGCAGGTGAACGTGCCCGCGGGCGTGATCGCGGTGTGCGCAACGATGCCGACGAGCATGTCCGGCGTCGGCGGCTCGGTCAGGCCGGAGATCTCGACGAATCGGAAGCCGTGGAAGGTGAAGGGCGGCTCGAGCGTCTGCGGGCCGTCGCGCAGGGTGAAGTAGTCGGTCTGTGTCGCGCCGCGGAGGTTGGAGGTGTACGGCGTGCCGTCGGGGTTGAGCATTTCAGCGTGGCGCAGCGTGAGCCGCTGACCCGAGCGGCCGTTGATCGTCAGACGCGTCCAGCCGACCATGTTCTGGCCGAGGTCGAAGACGTACCGGCCCGGGCGAGGTTCGGTAATGGCTTTGGTGGCCAGGGTCTCGAACCGGCGGACGGGCTCGCCGGGCTGGGGCTCGATGATGAAGGGAGGGGTCGGGGCCGGCGGCGGTTCTGTGAAGACGGCGCGGGTGATGACGACCGCGCCGGCTTCGCCAGGACGCGGGAACGTCGCGACTTCGCCTTCTTGGAACGTCGCGGATTTGGAGACGCCACCGACGGTGTAGTCCACGTTGAGCACCTTGACGACGCCGAAGGCTGGGTCGCCGAGGGATTGGGGGTTGATCTGGAAGGACTTGTTCTGGGCGAGGAGGTCGGTCACCTTCTGCGTGACGTCGGCTTGGCGGAGCGTGACGGGTCTGGGCGCGAGGCCGGTGTCGACGGGCTTCCAGTCCGATACGGGAAAGCTTGGGGTGTCCCAGCCGGGCATCTCGAGGCGGGCGTCGTAGTCCGAGCCCATGTAGAGGTCATTGTGGATGATGGGGCCGAAGGAGGCGACCCATCGGGGTGAGGTGACGATCGTGTCGACAGTGCCGTCGGAGTAGGTGATCTCAAGGCGTGCTTTGAAGCGTGGCGGGCCGCCGTAGTACTGACGCTTGCCGGTGTAGCCGAGGAGGCCGGCGTACCAGCCGTCTCCGAGGACCGCGCCCAAGCAGTTCTCGCCGGGCGTGATCATGGTGGTCACGTCGTAGGTCTGGTGGTAGACGCGCTTGGTGAACTCGGTCCAGCCGGGGGTGAGCTCGTCGATCCCGACCCGGTTGCCGTTCAGGCGGGGCTGGTAGACGCCCAGAGCGGTTGAGAAGAGCGTGGCTTTCGCGATGGTCTTTCCGCGGGCGGTGGAGAAGGTGGTGCGAAGGTACGGCGCCCTGGGCATGAAGTGTTCGGTGTTGCGGTTGCCGCCCCAGGGCTGGCTCCGGGATTCTTCGACGGGTGAGCCGGCGACGTCGGTGGTGGATGCATCGCGGAGACGCCAGGATTTTTCGAGGACGATCCGCTGGTCGGAGCCGTCGGCGAAGCGAATGAAGAGCATGCCCGTGGCGGCGGGGTTGAAGCCGTCCTCGTTGCGGACGGCGAGGGTCAGAATGTTCTCGGAAGCGACCAGCGCATCACGGGCGTCGAGAGCACGCGCGGGATCCCAGCGGTTCACCGATCCGAGGGTCTTGGAGTTGAGGACGACGGCGCCGAACTGGTCGGCGCCCCCGGCGAACCAGGCTTCGGTGACGATGCCGGGACGGAGCGAAAAGCGGGTCTGGAAGGTTGCTTGCCTTTCCGAGCGGGCGGGCGGGCCGGGCTGGCGGATGTAGGGCAAGCGGCGGAGTTCGTCGCGCATGGCGAGCGTGAGCGGGGCCTGCGGCGCATCGTCGAGGCCGATCCACTCGGCTTGGCTCCAGTCTTCCTGCGAGAGAATGCCGACGGAGAAGGACGCGGGCTCGCTCCAGCCCGCGTCGCGGCCGGCTTGATCCCAGGTCTGGATGCGCCACGAGACGTGGTCGCGAGAGCGGAGCGGGGCTCCGGCGTACTCGATGGTGTTGGTCGTTCGTTCGTCGGCTTTGACGACTCCGGTGTCCCAGAGCAGGTCGCGCTGGGCTTGCAGGTCTTCGACGGAGCGTGCGGCGATGAGGCGGTAGGCGGACATGCCCGAGCCGCGTTCGCCGGTGGTAGGGGCGAGCTTCCACGCCAGACGCGGAGTGGGTGTGTGGAGTCCCGCGGGGTTGGCCCGGAATTCGGAGGTGAGGCTTCGCGTTTCGATCGAAGCCGAGGGCATGCATCCGGTGACCGCAGCGAGGCCGGCGGAGAGGAGGAACGCGGTGAGCGTGCGGGCGAGCGTGTGGAGCGGGGCGTGCTTCATCTCGGCAGTATCGCACAAAGCACGCGATCGTGCGCGGTGGGCGCTGGTTGTGGAATACGAGAGATGGAAGCGAAGACCGGGGCCGCCAGCGAAAGTGCTGACGGCCCCGGGGGTGTGGTTGGGTTGTGGGCTCGTAAGGGTTCGCGGACGCCGAACGGTCAGCGGTTGTCGGTCGGGGAAGCTTCGGTGAGGCGCGTCATTTCGCGGGTTCGAGTGATCTCGTCACCGGCCGCACGGCGGAAGACCGCGCGGTACACGACTTTGCCGGCCGTCAGCGCGATCGCGGGCTCGTTGCCGTTGGGCTGGACGTTGCGGTTGATGCCCGAAGCGTTGTCGGGCGGAGTGCTGTCGAGGCGGGCGGGCGTGCCCGGGTTCGAGGGGGACGGGACGAGCGGACCTTCGGTCGCGTACATCGTGACGCGATGCTCATCGGGGCTGATGATGTCGATGACCACCTGGCAGCCGGACATGGTGCTCTTCCAAGCGGTCGCGTGGTTCGATCGTGCGGTGTCGATCGAGGGCTGGGTCGTGCGCTGGTCCGGGTTCATGGAGGGGTTGTTGGGGTTCCCCGGGTTCACGCTTTCGTTTCCACGGCCGGCGGGGGCCGAAGCATCGTCCGTGGGCGTGGCAGGCTTGGCTTCGGAGTTGGTGTCGGGCCGCTCGTTTGGCTGGGACGTGGAGGGCGAGCTGGCGGCGAAGGTGTGGTCGTGGGACCCGTGGAAGACGATCTGATTGCCGTTGGTCGTGTACGTGCCGTTCTTCAGGTGCATCTGACTTTCGCAGTTGCTGACGAAGACCATCGAGTAGGTCTTCGAACCCTCATCGAACGAAAGCAGCGAGACGCCCTTGAATCCGCTTGCGTGCTTGCTGTTTCGGTCGGAATGGGCTTTGCTCGGCTCGCGGTCGCCGTCACGGATCCGGTCCTTCTTTTCGTGGTCGCCGTTCTTGTTGTGCGGCATCTCATTGACGCCCATGCCGATGGTCGACTCGAGGTCGGGCATGGACGTCGTCTGCTGGAGCACATCGCCGAGGATCAGCTCGGTCCGGGTGTATCCGGTGAAGGTCTTCATTCCGTCACCGGAAGCCGGCTTGTCGCCGCTTGCCCGATCGGTTGCGCGACGGTCCTTCTTGTCGGACGCATCAGGCGAATCGTCGTTCCTCTCTGACGGCCGGTCGCTCTGGACATCCTTGAACAGGTGCGGATTCCAGAGCTCGGTGTTGACTGTGATGTCGACCTTCCAGCTTCCTTCAAGCTGCTTGAGGATCGCTCCGACCCCACTCACGTTGCCCGTGGACGCGGTCTCTGAGGCGTTCGCTGGCCTGCTCGGCGGTTGGCGGTTGCTCTGCTCGGTTTGCGCCGAAGCGGTGCCGAACGCGACGCACAGACCGCACGCGGCGATGAGGCTTGTGATTTTCATGAGAAGACCTTTCCTTGGTTTGAGGTGAACTGACGTTCGGCTTGGATGTTTCTGGGTCCGCGATCTCGTGATCGAGAGCCGGACATCCCGAGCATGGTCAGCCGCGTGGCACGGACGCTGAAGAAAGCGTGTTTTCGGATTTATGCCGGCAAGGCCGCGATGCGCGCGTGTTGCGTGACGGTCGGTGGCCGAAACTCTTCGGTTTTCTTTGTCGCCAACATCGTGAGCCGTGGTGATGCGGTGTGCTCGCGCTGGCGGTTGGAGGCTGCTTCGTCTAGAATGAGGGCGGAGGATGAAGACGCCGAGGGGACGTCCGCAGAATGACCACCGATGCGATCAGGGTTGTGTGCGTGGAGGATAACCAGTTGGTGTCCGGCGCGATCGCTCGCAAATTGAACGGCCGTGAGGGCTTCGAGTGGCTTGGGTCCGCGGAGACGCGGGAAGCCTTTCTCAAGCTGATCGACGAGACCTCGCCGACGGTGGTGTGCATGGACTTCGCCATGCCCGGGCAGGACCCGTTTGTCATGATGGAAGACCTCGCTTCCAGGCATCCGGAGTGTCGCGTGCTCTTTCTCTCCGGGTATGTCACGCACGAGTGCATCGAGCGCGCGATCTCGGCGGGCGCGTGGGGGTACCTTTCCAAAGGCGATGATCCCCGCATCATCGTCGAGAGCATCCAGCGTGTCGCGGCCGGGAGTTTTGTGCTCGGCGACATCGCCCGACAGCACTATCGCGGAGCCGTGCCCGCGCGCGGAAAGCCTCCGCTCCCGCGCGTGGAGATACCGAAGCAATCCACTGGGTTTCGAGCGCTCAGGCGGTTCTTCAGCCGCACGCCGCCCGGCGGGACGTGAGTCTGCGTTCGGGTGTTTCTTCGCTGGCAGTGTCGAGGATCAGATCGCTCGGGGTATGCGGATCGTCGAGGATCCCGCTGTGTTGTCGCCAGCATTCGGAGCGGACCTCGGCGCTGACAGTGCGCTGAGGTACTCGATGCGGATGCAGACGAACATCGGTTCATCCCACGCGCGGATGAGGACCTGTCCCGCTTGGTCCTTCCGTGCGTCTGCCAAGCTTCGCACCAGGCTGAAGATCACCTGGGTGAGCGCGGCACTGGAGATCGCGGCGTGGTGGGAAGCGGACAGATCGGCGGCAAGGGTCCAGCCCCGCGGAAGAGCGGAACTTATCGCTCCCGAAGCTTGGTTCCACCAGGGCCCGACCAGTGTTGTGTCGCCCGAGCGGGGTGCATCTTCGCTTCGCGCGAGCAGCCGGTATCCCGCCGCGAGCTTCTGAAGCGACTCGGCCGCCGCGCGGATCGCGCGGACGTCCTCGCTTGCTTCGGGCGTGAGTGGGGTCTCTTCGAGTGCGTCCAAGCGGAGCAGAAGCGGCAGGAGCAGGTTGCTCATGTCGTGACCGAGGCTGGTGAGACGCTGGCTTGCTTGCGGGTCGCTCGCCGCTTCGACCTGGAAGGTCACCATCACTCCGATTGTGGTTCCGGCGTCGGTGCGAATGGAAGCGGCACTCTCACGGATCGCGCGGGTCGAGCCGTCGCGCGACACGAGGCGCACGCCCGTGCGATCCGCTTCCGGCTGATGCAAAGCGTGGATGGCCAGTGGCTCGAGGAGCCGGCCCGAGCCTTCTTCGATGACGCGGAAGACCTCGGCGACGGGCTTCCCGGTTGCTTGGCTTTCGGAGAAGCCGGTCAGACGCTCTGCGGCGGGGGTCATTCGCGTGACGCGACCCATCGCGTCGGTCAGGATGACGGCCTCGGCGAGGTGCGCCAGGATGAAGCTGATCCAGGGTGATGAATGCAGATCCTCGCCAGCCGGATCCGGGAGATTCTCGGGACTCTGCTGTTCATTCGTCAACGATCGTCTCCGTCGGGCACGAGCTGGTTCGCATTACTTGCGATGGGCTGCCACTCCCCGCGCACGCGCAATCCTCCGCCGGGGTCGCTCGGGACCAAGGGGGCGGCAAGCGGCCCAGGAATTTCCGCCGAGGAACCTTACGGCTTGGTTTCGCGACCCGTGGGTGTCGATCGGTGCGGTCTGCGAGCGCGTGTTGCCGGAGAGCCCGAGGGTGCGGGTGCATCAGTCGGGAGCAAATTCCAAAGGATCGCCCGAGCGGCGGCGAAAGAGATGCCGGCTTCGGGAGCCCCTCGGAGCGGAGGTGAAGAGAGCGGTGGTGAGGACATCGACCAGCCGTTCGTCCGATTGGCAGATGTCCTCGATACTGATCGCGAGGGATCCGGCGACCGTGTGCAGGCTTGCGGACTGGGCGAGGACGAGGCAGGCGGCGTATGAGGAGAGGAGGTGCTGGATCGCCCGCTGGATCGAGTACGCGATCGCGATGTCGCACACGCAAGCGTTGCCGGCGAGCCCGGCGGCTTCGTGACATCCCGCGAGCAAAGCGTCCATGGTGCGGCATCCCTGACCTCCAAGCCGCACGCTCATGCTTTCGGCGATGGACTCAAGGCGGCGAACCCTGAGCCTGGCGCGAACGGCGAGTTCTTCGACAGTGCGGCTGAACGCGGGTGTGCTGGTACTCTCGATCAGCCGGGGCGCGGCACGAGCGAACCGTTCTTCGGCGAGAAAGATTGTGCGAATCTGTTCGGAAAGAAGATCGGCCAGCGACATCATCGGAAGCCCTTCTGTTCGGGTTACCCGAGCGGCCGATGAAAGAACCTTCATGCGATCGGCACATCGGAGACTGCTGCGAAGCGGCATGGGAAAGGCGGCGCTGCTCTTCGGGCGGCGGGTGGTCGTTCTACGGCGCGCTGCGCCGGATATTGCGTAGTCAGGGACGTGACGTGGGAGAGCGGTGAAGGTGGCGTGAATCAGCCTTTACTGGCGCAGGGGCGATTGACATTCGTCATGACCACAGGCTGAGGTGCGATTCATGTGCAATTCGGCTTGCTGACCGGAATGAGTCTGTATCATCCGAACATGGGAACATCTGTCGCTTCAAATGAGTTCAGGACGTTTCCGCGAATGTCCCCGGGCGGACGCGTTCTGCTGACGCACGATCAGGAAGTGGAGTACGGGCGAGCGTGGCGGGATGGGAAGGATCGTGAGGCGCGCGAGAAGCTGATCGCTTTCAACAGGGGGCTGGTCGTGGCGCTGGCTCGGCGCTTCGCGGGCCGCGGCGTTCCGCTCGAGGAACTTGTCGCAGAGGGCCAAGTGGGGCTGATCACGGCCGTCGATCGGTTCAATCCGGACTGCGGGTGCAGATTCAGCACCTACGCGACGTACTGGATCCGACAGTCCATTTCGGAAGCATTCGCCAAATCGCTTTCGACGCGAGGGCGGCTGAACCGTTCGGATCGTGCGGCCCTGAAGCTTCTTGCCCGGGCGGAAGCGAGTTTCGTCGCTTCGACGGGCTGCGCTCCCAGCTATGAGGAGCTTGGGAAGCTGCTGGGGTGGCGGATCGATCGCGTGCAGGCCATTGGATCGTGCCGGTCGGCTTGCGAACGTCGCGGCACTCTTGAGGGCGACCTCGGAGCGGCCGCGTTCGTACGTGTCGCTTCCGAAGTCGGCATCGACGACGAGGGATCTCCGCGTGAACGGTTTCGGCGGTCGATCGTCGAGATGCTCGCATCACTTTCGGAAGCAGAGCGGACGGCGGTTGAGCTTCGGTTCGGGTTCGAGGGCGGAACCTCGCGTTCGCTTGAAGCGGTCGCCGCCGCGATGGGCTTGAGGCAGACGATTGTTCGAAACCTTCTTGCGGGCGCGGTCAAGAAGCTGTCTCGACTCGCCAAAGTCTCAGCGCCGGCCGTTTCCGAACTCGCGAGGTCCGCTTGAAATGGTCCGAGCGTGTCAGAAAGTCGGGGACGTCATCGCGAGCGATGATGAGTGTTCAGCGTGATGATGTTCGTACGCTGGTCGTGCGGGGGCTTTGTGCGCGGTTGCTTCGGCTACGATCCGATGGAACCTTCAGACTTGGCCCAACGGAGATGTCTGTATGCGAGTGTTGGTGATCGAAGACAATCCGAAGATGGCGCTGAGCATTCAGTCGGCGATTCAGGAAGCCGGCCACGCCGTCGAGGTGAGCCATTCGGGGTTCGAAGGTGAGGACCTTGCGGCCGGGTCGCGGTTCGACGTGATCATTCTGGACCTCATGCTCCCTGATCGCGACGGAGTTGAGGTGTGCAGGAATCTGCGGCGTCGAAAGGTTGACACGCCGGTGATCATGCTGACCGCGCTGGGCGCGGTCGAGGACAAGATCCGCGGGCTGGATGCGGGCGCGGATGACTATCTCTCCAAGCCGTTTCGCTTCGAGGAGCTTCTGGCTCGTGTGCGGGCGGTGCTGCGCCGTGGCGAAGCGACCGAGGGCAAGGTCCTGCGGTGCGACGACCTGGAGCTTGATCTCTACACGCGTCGCGCCAAGCGCGGAGAAAAGCACTGGGATCTTTCGTCGCGCGAGTTCTCCGTGCTTGAGTACCTGATGCGAAACCAGAACAGGGTGCTTTCACGCGCGCAGATCGGTGAGCGCGTGTGGGAGCTTGATTTCGAGCCCACGAGCAACGTCGTCGATGTGTACATCTCCGCGCTGCGTCGCAAGATCGATCACGAAGCTCCGAAAACCCTGATCCACACCATCAAGAACGCCGGGTACCGATTCGGCGTGCTGGACTGAATGCGGTGCGAGCGTCATCTCCGTTGCTTTCCACGTTCTCGCTTGTGCGACCCCCGCCGCTGTCGCTGCGCCTCAAGCTGACCCTCTGGACAGTCGCGATCTTCTTCGTCATTCAGGCGACGCTGGCGCTGATCTTTCAGCTCTATCGGGCGGAGTCGATCAACGGGATCTTCAACGAGAAACTGCGCGAAAGGACCGCGCGGATCGAGCGGGCCCTGTCCGGCGACCCGGTCCTGACAGACGCACGGCTGGCCGAGCTCGCCGTCGAGGAGTTCGGAGCGGTGCAGGCGCGGGACGTTACCGTGCACGTGTTCGACGACTCCGGAACGCTGGTCGCGACCACCGCGGCTCCGCCGGAGCAGGTCCCCCCCGGACTCGCTCGCCGCGCCGCTGCGGCGACGGAGGTGCAGTTCTTCACCGGCGCGGGCGGCGAGTTGCTATCGGCCGAGTCGCGGATCGCGAGCGCTCGCGGCACGATGATCCCGATGGTGGACGAGCTTGCGAAGCGACGCACGCTCGTGGTGATCATCGGCGACGACATCGCGTCGGAGATGCTCACGGTGCTCACGCGGCTCGTGGTGGTGAGCGTGCTGATCGGGGTGTTCTCGTCCGCGATCGCGGCGTACATGATCGCGGGGATCGCGGTGCAGCCGATCAACGCCCTCACCCGGGCTCTTCGCCGGATCTCTCCCGAGTCCATCGGAACGCACGTCGCCGTGCCGGTCGCATCATCCGAGATGGCCGAGCTTCAGGGTGAGCTCGAGCTGGCGCGGAAGCGCATCGAGGTGGGATTTCTCCGCCAGGAGCGCTTCATGTCGAACGTCTCGCACGAGATCAAGACGCCCATCGCGGTCATGCTGGCCGAAGCGCAGACCGTCAAGCTTGAGAGCGCGTCCGCTTCCGTGAAGGACTTCGTGAGGAGCATCTCCGACGAAGCGATCCGTCTAGGCCGGATGGTCGACAGTTTCCTTCTTCTGACGCGTGTGCGCGACGGCAAGCAGCAGGTTCCCGGGTCCGAGACCTGCCTGATCCGTGAGGTTCTGATGGACTCCTTCGAGAGCTGCCGGCCGATGGCGGTGCAGTTCGGCATCCGGCTTGATATCCG
>JBIKTT010000418.1:0-3169 GCA_044347925.1 Phycisphaerales bacterium | reverse complement strand
GATCATGGTGGTCGCACCGACGACCGCGGTGCCGATGAGCACCGGCTTGGCGGTGGCTTTGAACGTGTTGCCGGCGCCGTCGTTCTCTTCGAGGAACTCCTTGCCCTTCTCAAAGTCAGGCGTGAAGCCGAAGTCGCGCTGAATCTCCTCGCGGATGCCGGGGATCTGCTCGATCTGCGAGAGCTCGTAGACCGACTGGGCGTTGTCCGTGACCGGGCCGTAGCTGTCGACCGCGATCGTGACCGGGCCCATGCCGAGGAAGCCGAAGGCGACCAGGCCGAAGGCGAACACCGCCGGAGCCACCATCAGGTTGCCCAGGCCCGCGCCGCTTTCGTTGGGCATGATCGCGATGTAGTACGCGATGCCCATGAGGAACATGATCGCCATGCCCAGCCAGTACGCGGAGAAGTTGCCCGCGACCAGACCGGACAGGATGTTGAGCGAGGGGCCGCCCTCCTTGGAGCTGGTGACGACCTCGGCGACGTGCGTCGACTCGGTCGAGGTGAAGATCTTGACAAGCTCGGGGATGATCGCGCCCGCAAGCGTGCCGCAGGTGATGATCGTTGAGAGCTTCCACCAGAGGGTCGGGTCGTTGCCGATGTTCGGGATCAGGACGTACGAAGCGACGTAGGTCAGGACGATCGAGATGCCGGAGGTGATGAACACCAGGTTCGTCAGCGGCTTCTCGAAGTTCATCTTCGTCACGTTGCCGTACGAGCCCTTGGCCATCGCGTGGTTGGCGTAGTAGGAAACGACCGACGCGAGCACCATGATGATTCGCATCATGAAGATCCAGACCAGGAGCTGGACCTGGATCGCGCCCTGGGCGGCCTGGGCTTCGGCGAGCTGCGCCGCGGTGGCCGTCTCGCTCGTCACGCCCGCCGGCAGGTACATGCCCGGCAGGATCGCGAGCATGATGAACGTGATGAGCGCCACGCCCGTCACGCCGTAGGTCTCAAAGCCGTCGGCCGAAGGACCGACCGAGTCGCCGGCGTTGTCACCGACGCAGTCCGCGATCACGCCCGGGTTGCGAGCGTCGTCTTCCTTGATCTTGAAGACGATCTTCATCAGGTCCGACCCGATGTCCGCGATCTTCGTGAAGATGCCGCCCGCGATACGCAGAGCCGCCGCGCCCAGCGACTCGCCGATGGCAAAGCCGATGAAGCACTTGCCCGCGACCTCGCTGGGGAGGAAGAGCAGGATGATGAGCATGATCAGCAGCTCGACGCTGATGAGCGCCATGCCGATCGACATACCGGCTTTGAGCGGGATGTCGTAGGTCGGGAACGGCTTGCCCTTGAGCGAAGCGAACGCCGCGCGGGAGTTGGCGAAGGTGTTGACGCGGATGCCGAACCATGCGACGCCGTACGAGCCGGCGATGCCGACGAGGGAGAACGCGAGGATCAGGGCCATGTCGCCCCACGAAACCTCAACGAGGATCTTGAAGTACGCCACCATCGCGACGGCGATGAACGCCCAGAGCACCAGCAGGAACTTGCCTTGCCGGAAGAGGTACGCGAGGCACGTCTCGTAGATCAGCTCGGAGATCTCGAGCATCGACCGGTGCACCGGGAGGTTCTTGAGGCCGACGTAGATCAGGACGCCGAACCCGAGGCCCAGGGCGCAGACGCCAAGGCCGATGAGGAGCAGGTTGTGGCCGCTCATGCCGCCGAGGAACGACGCTTTCCCGTTCTCGTTGGTGAAGTCCGGGAGGACGATGTTCACTTCGCCGCCGGGCTTGTGAGCCTTCTTCTCGGCTTTGGCGGCAACGGGAAGGTTCTGGCCCTGGACGTTGATCGGCTTGCCGTCAACGACCGGCGCGGGCGTGGGCTGAGCTTCCTGGGCCATCGCGGGAGCGGCGCTCCAGGAGCAGAGCACGGCGCACGCGGCCAGGATCAGCGTCATGAAAGGGTGAAAGCGTTTCAGGTTCGACATCGGGGGACTCCTCACGAGCGAGAACCGGCATCGGTCAACGCGTCAAAGTGCGGCGAAAGTTTCGGCAGCAAAGCCGCACCAGCATACTGGATTGGATGGACTGGGGCCGTGGGGGGATTGCGCGCCTGCGGTCGAACGACCCGCGCGAAATCAAAAGAGAAAACCACCGCGGGCGAATATCGCCGCGGCTGGCGGTTTACATGCGGTCCTGGAAACGGGGCGCGAAATCGTCCTTGTCGCGACGATTGACGCTCTTGCGAGCGGCGCGGCGGCGGCGCTCCGAGGGCTTCTCGTAGAATTCCTTGCGCTTGACGTCCTTGTTCAGACCCTCTTTTTCGCAGAGTTTCTTGAACCGACGCATCAAGCCCTCGTGCCCTTCACCGCTGCGGCCCTTCACGCGAATCGCCATGCATACCTCGCTGCCATTCCAACTAGCCTCCGCCGGTGAAACTCGAACAAACCCTGAACGTGGCGGGATCTCCGACCAGGGGGGGAATCAAAGGCCCCCTCCCGCCCCCGATCAAGCCGCCACCCTACTCCCCGTCCGGAACAACTATGATGAAGCGGGGCCACTCTCCCTCGGGCCCCTCGTTTTTGAACCACCGATCGCTCAGGAGCAACTGATGTCCTTCCACACCAAGCCATTCCACCGAAACAAGGGGTATTTGGTCGTCGCCATCGCTTCGGCCGCCATCGCCATCGCCGGACTGACCGGCTGCAACCCGACCTATCGAACCCACGGGCAGAGCAACATCGTGGGCCGGTATTCGGGGATCGAGCTGACGGCGGATCTGCCGGCCACCGTGAGCGTGGCTTCGGCGCTTGCCGCGGCCGAGGAGCAGTTCCGGGATCAGGGGTACTCGATTCTGAGCAACACCGGGGGCGAACTGAGCGGCGAGGTCGTCGGGCTTGCGCCGCGGGCCAACGACTACCCGCGTGCGACCGTCCGCGTGAAAGCGGGCGACGGGGTTACCCGCGTCACGATCTGGAAAAGCCCGATCAACGAGGAAGCTCTCTGCCGCGGGATTCTGACGCGGATGTGCCGCAAGCTCGGCCTCTGACGGTTTCTCGCGTCGGACTCTGAAAAACAAAGGAGCCGCGACCGTAGGGTCGCGGCTCTTTTTGCTTCTTCACGACTCCCCGCGATCGACGGCCAGGTTGCCGGCGACCCGGACGACGCCGCTTATGGCTGCTGCGGTCAAGCCCTGACCAGGTTCACGGGCCTTCCGTGCAC
>JBIKTT010000063.1:0-8233 GCA_044347925.1 Phycisphaerales bacterium | reverse complement strand
CCCGGAACCAAGGACGGCGAGAAGCCCGCACCGACCCTGCCCAACCTCTACGTGCAGTCGGGGTCCGCGACGGTCCCCGCTTCGCACACGCCAAGCACACGCTGATCGCCGGCGGCACGCCGCCGATCAGCTTTCCGCCCTCATCCCAGCCAACGCCGGCCTTCAGTGGGGTGTCCCCGTGAATCAGAAGATCTCTCCGTCCGCGTCCTCGCTCGGGCCCGTGCCTTCGGGCTTGTCCCGAGTCAACCTCACCGGCCTCGTGCTCGTCGGCCTCGCCACGGCCGCGATGGGCGTGATGTTCGGCCGCGTGGTCATGCTCCAGACCAAGCCTCCGACCCGCCTTCTCGAGACGGTGGGTACGCGCGTCAGCATCCGGCCCGAGCTCGCCGTGCGCGGCGACATCATGGACCGTCGCGGACGCGTGCTCAGCACGACCCGCTTTGGCTCGCGCATCGTGATCGACCCGACCATGCTCGAGCGTGAGAAGCTCGAAGCCCTCAAGAAGCCGCTTTCCCTCGACATGGTGATCGTCGAACTCGCCCGCGCCGCCGGAGAAAGCCCCGCCGAGATCGGCAAGCTGGTTTCCGATGCCCTTCGCGAGAACGACCTGCGCCGCGAGCTTCTCGCAGCCGCAAGCCAGGCCGAACTCGAAGACGCCGTCGAGGACCAGATCCCCGAGCTTCCCACCTACGTCACCGCGGAAGCCGGCGGCGAGCCCTTTGCTCTGCCGCAGAGCCTGCTCGAACCCGGCGAACTTCAAGCCGCTCCGCCCAAGCTCAAGAAGCTCATGCGGTATGTGCCGCTCACCGGCGTTCTCACAGACGAACAGGCCGCCGCCGTGAAAGCCCTCAACTTCCCCGGCGTCGTGCTCGAGCGCGTGCCCGTCCGCGAGTACCCCGGCGGAGCGACCGTCGCTCCCCTCGTCGGCCGCCTCGGCGTGGACGCCAACGGCACCGTCGGCGCGGAGAAGCTCCTCGGCGACCGCCTCGACGGCGATGCCGGCCGCGTGCGCTTCGTGCGCGACGCCGCCGGCCGCCCGCTCTGGATCGCCTCCGGCGACGTCACCCCCGCCAAGCACGGCGAGGACATCCGCTTGTCCATCGATCTTGAGATCCAGCGGATCGCGCAGGAAGAGCTCTTCCGCGGCGTGCAGGACACCGAAGCCGCCGGCGGCCGATGCGTCATCCTCGACCCCGCGACCGGCGAGGTCCTCGCGATGGTCGACATGATCCGACCGGTCCCCGAAGCCGTCGACTATCCGTTCGTGCCCATCGGCAACAAGCCCTCTCCCGGCTCGCCGGAGTATGTCCCCGAGCGCCGCTACAAGACCATCAAGGAAGACAAGGGCCGGGCGATCCACCCGGCGCTGGGCCACAACCGCTGCGTCGAGAGCGTCTATGAGCCGGGCTCCACGTTCAAGTCCTTCGTCTGGGCTTCCGTGACCGAACTGGGCAAGATGCGCCCCAGCGACGTGGTCGACACCGAGAACGGCTACTGGGTGACGAGCTACGGCCGCGAGATCCGCGACGTGAAAGCCAAAGCCAGCCAGACCTGGACGGACGTCCTCATCAACTCGTCGAACATCGGGATGGGTAAGGGCGCCGAGCGGATGTCGTTCGGCCAGCTCCGCGACGCCGTGCGCCGGTTCGGATTCGGCTCCAAGACCGGCATCGGCCTGCCCGGCGAGAGTGGCGGTCTGGTGACGTCCCTGGCCAACTGGAAGATCTCCTCGCAGCACTCGGTCGCTTTCGGCAACGAGGTTGCGGTGACGGCGGTGCAGATGGTTCGCGCGTTCGCGTGCTTTGCCCGTCAGGGTGATGCCGCGGGAACGATCACGCCGATCCGCATCCTCGCGGGCGACGAAGCGTCTCGCGAGGGTGATGTGGTCTTCCGGGTCCTGCCCGCGAAGGTCGCGCTGCTCACACGCGACGCGATGGGCCAGGTCGCCGAACGCATGGAGACCTCGATGGCGACCGCTTCGCCCGAGGAGAAGGTCTGGCGCTACTCGATGTTCGGCAAGAGCGGCACGTCCAAGATCCCGGTCGGCAAGCCTCCCGCCGGCAAGCGCCTGCCCCACGGCGTGCGCGGATACCTCGACAAGCAGTACACCGCGAGCTTCCTCGCCGCCGGACCGACCGAAAGCCCGCGCATCGTCGTCCTCGTCATCATCGACGACCCGGGCCCCAAGCTCACGCACACCAATCGCGCGTACGGCTCGCTCACCGCGGGCCCCGTCAACCGCCGCATCATGGAGCGCACGCTCACCTACCTCGGCGTGCCCACCTCGCCCGGCCACGAAGCCGCGGACCAGCCGGCGCAGAAGCTGCCGGCGGTGCCCGAGGTGCTGCCGCCGATCGAGGATGTGATCCCGGCGGGGGACGCTCCCGAGATGCCCGAGGAAGAGTCCGAAGACTCGCAGATTCTCGAAACCAACGGTCGATAACGCGCGAATCGCCAAATGGAACGTTTCGTGCCGTGTTTCCCCGCGTTCGGCGTGGATTGATGCGGCCGTTTTCATCTGTTTTGCCTTGGATCGCAAGCGTTTTGCGTTATAATGCAGTGGGCGAAAGCTCACGAGACACCCCCACGTGCGACGGCGTTGGATACGACCGGCGAGCGTGGGCGACCTAGGAGACAGAGACATGAAGATGGCTGCTTTGATCGCGCTTGGCGCGATCGCGGGCGCGGCGAACGCCGACGTCACGTACACGGACTCTCAGAACGAGCTTTTCGACAACGGCCTCGGCCACCTCGACATCGCGAGCGTGACCGTCGGTCACGACGCCGCGAACCTGTACTTCACGCTGACCCTGCGGAGCAGCGTGGATGCGCCGACCTGGGGCAAGTACTGCATCGGCATCGATTCCCCGAATGCTTCGGTCAACAGCTCGGGCAACGGCTGGGGCCGCAACGTCAACTGGAACGGCCAGGGCATCGACTTCTGGGCCGCGGCTTGGGTTGACAACGGCGGGTCTGACTTCGGCGGCGAACTCCGCGGCATGACCAACTCCGGCAACAACGACAACAACCTGCTGGCCGCCACCTACGGCGATCCCGGCATCTCCGGATCGGCCGCGGGCACGGTGGTTGCCTTCACCCTCTCTCGCGCGGTGCTGGGCCTCAACGAGGGCGACACCTTCCGCTTTGACGTCCTCACCACGGGCGGCGGCGCCGACCCCGGCGTCGACCACCTCAGCCGCCTCGACCAGTCGACCTCCGGCTGGGGCCAGACCTCCGTCGCCGGCGAGTTCCTGAGCTACACGATCCCGACCCCGGGCTCGGCCGCTCTGCTGGGCCTTGGCGCTCTCGCCATCGGCCGCCGTCGCCGCTGAGCAGCGAACGAATTGCTCAACAACGAAAGGGCCCGGAGCCATCGCTCCGGGCCCTTTGTCATGGCGGAAATCCTGCATCTACTTCCCGGATTCACTTCCGGGAATCACTTCCGGTTCTTGATGAGGTCGAGCTCGCCAAGCTTGGCTTCAAGATCATCGAACCCCTTGGCGATCTCCTGCGGCGTGCGGTACCGGTAAAGGCCCGGGTGAAGCTCGGTGTACACGCGCTGGAGGATGGCGAGATCCTCGCGGATGGCTTCGCCTGAGATCCGCGTGTCGCGCGTAACGGCTTCGGTGGGAGCGGGGGCGTGGGTTTCCTGCGGCTGTAAAGCAGCCACGGAAGACACGGCGACCGCCGCGACCGACGCGATGAGGACGTTCAGCATGGCTTGATGCTAGGGAGAATCGCCGGAAGGGTTACTTCTTGCTGGCCTGCTTGTCCTTGATGGCTTTCTCGATCGTCTTGGCGAGGGCGTCGCCCCGCATGTCGTTTCCAGCGGCGATGATGACGCCGGTATCGCCATCGACCAGGAACGCTCGCGGAATGGAGGTCACGGCGTAAAGCCTGGAGATCGCGGAGTTCGAGTCGTGGATGTGGAGCCAGCTCATCTTCTTGGACTTCAGGGTCGACTTGATTTTGGCGGCGTCACCGGCGCCGTCGATCGAAACTCCGAGCACCTCAAGGCCCTGGCTCGCGAACTTGTCGTAAGCCTCGGCGATGTGCGGCATCTCTTCCATGCAGGGGTGGCACCAGGTCGCCCAGAAATCGACCATGACGATCTTGTTCTTGAAGTCGCCGGGGAACTTGATCGTGCCTCCGTCAAGGTCCTTTCCTTCGAACGCGATCGCCGTGTCACCGACCTTGGTGCCGGTGCCAGCGGTCTTCTTCGGCTCGCTCTGCCGTTCGGCCGGCTTCATCGACTTCTTCCCGGCTTGCGTCTTCACCGTGAAGCCCTTGGGCACGGAGAGGACGAACGCCCCGCCCTTGGGCTCGGCGGCGACCTCGACTTTGGAGAAGGTGACCGTGCGCATCGGCTTGTCGGTCGCTTTCGCGTTGGGGCGGAAGCGTTCGATCTTGCGGAGCATGTTGTCCTTGAGCGCGAAGGTGTAGAGGCCGCCGAACGCGTCCGCTCCCTCGCCCGCCGGCTTGGCGTCCTTGATCGTCACACGGACGGCGTAGAACTTCTCGCCTTCAACGTCCGGGACCGTCTCAAGCTTGATGTCCGCGGAGTCCGGGAAAGCAAAGGGCTTGTCGCCGAGGGTCTCCCACGCGACCGGAGCCGCGGCTCGCTCTTTGGCGAAGAAGAGCATCATCTCCTCGACGTCCGCGGGGTCGGTCAGTTCGCCCACCTGCTTGTCGCTCTCGCGGATGGACCGGACGGATGCGCCGTCGAAAGCGACCTCGAACGGGCGGCCCTTGGTGGAGGACTTGCCCTTGAGCTCACCCTTGACCGCGACCTTCCAGCCGCCGGCTTCGGCCCGCTCGGTGGTGACCGTCGCGGTGTAGTCGCCGTTCATGCCGACACCTTCGACCTTGGCCTGGTAGGAGATCCACTTCGCGTCGGTCATCGCTTTGGCGGCGGCGGCGAGAGCCGCTTTCCCGTCCGTCGGCATGACCAGTTCCTTGGGCTTGTCCGCGGGGCGGGTGAGCTCGATCGGCTTGCCGGCGTCCTGCGCCCAAGCGGTCGAAAGGCCTGCCGAAGCCGCCAGAGCCACACCGATCAGACCGACCATCGCACGCTTGCCCATAGAGCCTCCGTTGAATTTCCGCCCGCCGGCGCACGCACCGGCACCGCAAAAGCCCGGTTGGAACGGGCTCCTTCATTCTAGTCGCTCGCGCGACCCACCCCTAGTCCCATTTTGGGGCCCGCCCCCTCCCACCCCGGGACCGCCATCGCACCGGCGAACGCACGTTCTGGTACACTGCCGCTTTCCCCGTTCAAGGAGATTCGCATGAAGCTCAAGTATGTTCTCGCGTTCACCCTCGCCGCCAGCGCCCTGGTTCTCGTCGGTTGCTCCTCCACGGTGAAGACCGCCCCGGCCGCTCCCGGCATGATCAACAGCAAGTGCCCCTACAGCGGCGGCCCGGCCAACGCCGATGTCACCAGCGACATCGAGGGCGGCAAGCTCGGCTTCTGCTGCGCCGGCTGCAAGGGCAAGTTCGACAAAGCCGACGCCAAGACCAAAGCCGACATGGTCGCCAAAGCCAAGCAGTAACTCGGCTCCTCCGAGCGACCAGCAGTCAGAGATCAACCCCAAAGCACGAGCCGCACGGCTCGTGCTTTCTTCTTAGGCCTCCCATCGCATCGGCACTAACCCTCCCGGTCCGAGTCCGGCACGTTCAGGTCCGGGATGTTCCCGAAGGCGATCCGCCTCGGCGCCGCCTTTCGTGCCGAGTGCATCGACGCCGGGTAAAGCGTGTCGGACCCATACTTCTGGTTGATCAGATCGAGGGCTTTGGAAAGCCGTCCAGGGTCCCGACGCTCCTCGAAAAGCAGCCCCGTGGCGCTGCTCTTGGGCGTCAGCCCCGTCAACGTCACCCAGACCTGAAGCATGCGCCCCCGCGGCTTTTTCTCCCACATGCCCGCAAACGCCCTCATCAGCGTTTTGGTGTCGTTGTCGCCGCCGCCCCCGCTCCCCGCGGGCAGCACGCTGAGCTTCTCGCTCTCATCCCACGCCCGCTTGGGCTCGCCACGCGGCGTCAAAAACCGCACGCCGACGTGGAGTTCCTCGCCGACATACCCCATGGAACGCGCCCGCTGCGCCACCTTTGTCAGGAGGCGCACGCCCACCGCCCGCGCTTCCTCCTCCGCCCGCCGCTGCGGTGGCAGGATGTGCGAGTGGCCGATGCTCCGCTTGACGGTCTTGGTCTCGGCGAGCATCTCGCCGCGCAAGCGGTAGTACCACTCCGCTCCCACCACGCTCCCCCACGCCCGCCGAAGCTCTTCCTCGCCCAGCGAGCAAAGCCGCTCCACCGTCGAGATCCCCGCGGCGCGGAGCCGCTCGAGCATCTTGGGCCCGATCCCCGGCAGATCGATCAGATTGAGCCCGAGCAAAGCTCCCGGCAATTCCTCGCGCTGAACGATCGTGAGCCCGTCGGGCTTCTGCATGTCCGCCGCGACCTTCGCGAGGAACCGATTCGGAGCCACCCCCACCGAACACGTGAGAGCCTCCCCGCACCGCGTCCGGATCGCGTCCTTCACCGCCAGCGCGACCCTCCGCGCCCCCTCCGGTGTCCGCTGCTCGCGAAGCAGCCGGCAGGCGAACTCGTCCACGGAGCAGACCCGCTCCACCGGGATCACCGTGTCGATCGCCGCAAGCACCTGGTGGTGCGCCCGGATGTAGTTGTCGTGCCCGCCGACGACCAGGATCAGCCCCGGGCACATCCGCCGCGCATCCCCCACCTTCGTCCCGGTCTTCACCCCGTACTTCTTCGCCGGATAGCTCGCCGCGATGACCGACGTCGTGTCCGTCTTGACCGGCACCACCGCGATCGGCTTGCCACGCAGCGAAGGGTCGAGCTGCTGCTCGACCGAAGCGAAAAAGCTGTTCATGTCCACGTAAAGCGTGTGGAGCATCGCCCTATCATAGACCGAACGAGCTTCGGGCCGCTTTGGGCTTCTTCCGCCGCCAAAGCAGCTTGACCGACACGACGATCAGCCCCGCGGCGATCAGCCCACCCGCTCCGATCGGCATCCCGGTCTTGAGCGGTGAAGGAGCGGCGTCCGGCGAGTAGCCCCAGCCAGCTTGGTATTGGAAGGAGTCCACGACGGCGCGATACGTCGGCTCAAGAGGTTCAAACTCCGGCTCGGGGGCGTAGAAGATCAGCTTGGTGACCTCCTTCTTCCCGATCATGCCGGTTGAGGCGAATCGGACGGTTCGCGCCGGGGCACTGGGGTCCGTTGGCGGGACGATCAGCCGTCCGGAGCTCACGATGCGGAGTTGTTCGCGGTCGAGTGTGGGCGGGGTCTCGTCGGGCTGCGCGGATTTCCCGGTGGCGGCTTGGCGTTCGCGGTCGCGAGCGGCGGCGACTTCGCGAGCACCGGCCAGCGTCTTTTCGATGTCGTCCAGACTGACGCCTGCCGTCTCGGCGGGGACCGCGTGGACCTGGATGTGCGGGCCGCTGGTGCCACGACTTTCGTCCATCCAGAGCACGGCGACGCAGCGAAAGCCCTTGTCGGGCGCGAGCACGCTCATCTCCGCATCGATCGCGTCCACGGTCTCCTGCGGAGCAAGAAACCAGCCGCGGGGCAGCACCAACGACCAGTGACGCGTGCGGTTCTCGATGACCTCTTCGAGCACGGGCTCGGGCGGCGCGGCTTGGGCATCCTTCGGGGACGCGGCTTCGGGTTGCGCCGCTGAATAGGGCGCCGCGAGAGCCATCGCGATCGACATCGCCACCGCCCAAGCCCAGATTGCCGACAACCGAGCGCCCATGAACCCAGTGTACTCCGGCGGGGATACGTTCTGGCATGACGACGGCTTTGAACGGCACCACCCGCTACCGCGTAACGCTCCTCCGCGCCGGCGAGTTCCGCTTGGACGGGGGCTCGATGTTCGGGCTGATTCCCAGGAGCGTCTGGTCCCGCGTCTGCACGCCCGACGAGAAGGGCCGCATCCCAGTCCAGCATAACTGCTTGCTGCTGGAACGCGTCGGCGATGCACCCGCGGGCCGCGCGCTCCCCGGAGGCTCGCCGAAGCTCATCCTCATCGAAACCGGCACGGGCAACAAACTCGACCCCAAGAACCGCGACATCTTCGCGCTCTCGGAACGCTGGGTCGGCGATGCTCTCCACGAAGCCGGAGCCCGCGCCGAGGACATCGGCCTGGTCTCCGCGACGCACCTGCACTTTGACCACGCGGGCGGGCTCACTCGCCTGTGCAACCCCGGCGAGACGCCC
>JBIKTT010000493.1:0-2799 GCA_044347925.1 Phycisphaerales bacterium | reverse complement strand
TCACGTTCCCGAACGCACCGATCATCGTGCAAGCCCGCGAATGGGACGACGCTCGGGCCGGTCGGAGCGTCATGACCCGCACGTACTTCGCCGACCACCTCGAACCCATCGCGTCCCGCATCGTCAAGGTCGATTCGCCCCGCCCCTACATCACGGGCGCGACACCCGACAAGGGCGAGATGCCCCGGCTTTCGATCGAGCAGCGATCCACCGAGATCGCTCCCGGCCTGTTCACCTTCCTCGTCCCGGGGCACACCTGGGGCCAGCAAGCGTTTCTGTTCACGGACGCGAAGGGCCGCACGGTCGTCTTCACCCCCGACGTCATGCCAACCGCTTGGCACAACGGCCTCGCGTACAGCCTGGCGTACGACGTCGAGCCGTACACCAGCATGATCAGCCGCCAGTGGCTTTTGACCCACGCCGCCGACCGAGGATGGCTCCTCGTCCTCGACCATGAGCCCGGAAACCCAGTCCGCCGGGTTGTCCGCAACGACAAGGGGTGGTTCGACCTGCCGGAGGATGCCCTCTAGCCGCCCCCAGTGCTTTCCACGGCCCTTGCTTGCCCCGCCCTTCTGCGCCGCCGCCCGACGGAGGATGCAACGGCGAACCCGCGATTCCTAACATATTCAGCCACCCGGACCCACCCGCCGGCGTGGTCAAGCGGAGGTGCCCGGATGAGCCCGATCACGTTCCTGGCGATGGATGAAGAGCCCATGATCTTCCTGTGCGTGCTCGTGATGGCGGGCGTGTTCATCTACGTCGTGCGCACGATCAAGGACGTCAAGGAGACCCGCGAGCGGGAGCAGACCAAGCGCGAGGTCGCCGCGTATGTGGCCGAGGGGTCGATCCGCCCGCAGGACGCCGCTTCCATCCTGAACGCGGGTGGGCCCGCTCAAGAATCCAGCCAAGCCGAACAGACCATCGCCAGCGCGGTCGCGTGGGGCACCATTTCGCCCGCGAAAGCCAGCGACCTACTCAAGACGCTCCGAACCAATCCCCCGCGGGACGGCGCGGCGAGCGAACCCAAAGCTTGACGCGGTCGTGAGCCCGTTCAGCATCCCGCCCGTTCGCCCGCGAAAGCGCTGGATTGGAGCGATGGTTTCAACCCACGTCGCGGACGCGCTCGTGATCGGGGCGGATCGTCTCGTTGGTAGTCACGCTCCGGGCCAGATCGCAGATCGCGCGGCGAAGCTCGGGCGTGGGATCCACGAGGATCAGGCCGATCTGGTGGGCCCGCCATCCGGACTTGCGCACCCACGCGACCGTCGCGACGATGTTGACCGGTCCGCTGAGCGACTGAAGCACCATTCCGAAGGTCTGCCCTGCGGTCACGACGGGCTTGCCGCTGGTCTCAACCCGCATGCCGGTCGAGGAAAGGTCGAGCACGGTGCCAAGCGAGCACGTGATGCTCTGAAGCACCACGCGTCCCGCGCGGCGGCGATTGTCGGCTGATTTCTGCTTGCCGAGGTTCGCGAAGTCCATGTCGTGCCATCGGCTTGCGTGAGGGGGACCTTGAACCGCGCCCAACTGTCGCTTCCCCGCCGGCCGTCAGGACCGCTGCCGCCTGCGTAGGCTGAATCCGTGGAACTCTCCGCGCTCCGCTATTTCCGGACCATCGCGACCATGGGGCACATGACCCGCGCCGCTCAGGTCTTGGGCGTCACCCAGCCCGCGCTCTCCGCATCCATGAAGAAACTCGAAGCCGAGATCGGAGCGCCCCTTCTGGACCGAACCGGACGCGGCGTCGCGCTCACCGAAGCCGGACGCGTCTTCCTCGAGCACGTCACCGATGCACTCCGCCAGGCCGACGCGGGAGCCGAAGCCGTCCGGCGCCTCGTGGGGCTCGAAGAGGGCTCGATCCGCGTTGGCGGCGGCGCCACCGCGACCGCTTCGCTTCTCCCGCCCGTGGTCTCCGCGGTGCGCAAGCGATTTCCCGGCGTCCGGTTCTACGTGCGAGAAGCGGGCTCGGCGGCCGTCGCCACCGCCGTTCTGACACGCGAGCTCGACCTTGGCATCGTCACCGTCCCGCTCAAGGGCAAGTGGGGATTGCCCGGCGCCGAGGACCTGCTCGTCACACCGCTGGTCGACGATGAACTGCGTCTCATCACGCCGCCCGGCCCGCTCGCGTTCAAAGCCCGCAAAGCCGGCGAGTTTCGGTGGGAAGAGATCGCGGGCCACCCCTTCGTCGCTTTCGAGGGCGGCACCGCCGTCCGCGCGATCATCGACCAGGCCGCCGCCGCCGCGGGCGTTCGTCTCAACGTCGTCATGGAACTCCGCTCGATCGAGAGCATCAAGCAGATGGTCGCCGCGGGCATCGGCGTCGGCCTGGTTTCCAGGCTCGCGCTGCGGCCCGGGGAAGGCCTCGTCTGTCGCGGAAGCGTCCTGACGCGTGCGCTCGCGGTGGTCCGCCGCCGCGACCGCGTGCCGAGCCCGGCCGTCGCGGCTTTCGAACGCGAACTCCGCGACCGCTGGCGGCCCGCCCGGTGAGGATGCTCGGACGGGCTGGCCGATAGACTGGTCCTCGCTCGTACCAGACCTGTCGCCGCAACGTGAACAAGCCCCCCTTCCAACCCGAAGCCCTCGCCGACGCGGTGCTCGTCAAGCTCGCCGCCGCGGGAGACTCACAGGCCTTTGCGACGCTTTACGCACGCCACAAGGACTACGCGATGCGTCTCGCGATGCGGTTCACCCGCGACCACGAAACCGCGGCGGACGTCGTGCAGGAGACGTTCATCTACCTCGTGCGCAAAATGCCGACCCTCGAGCTGACGGCGAAAATGACCACCTACCTCTACCCGG
>JBIKTT010000416.1:0-3175 GCA_044347925.1 Phycisphaerales bacterium | reverse complement strand
CCGAAAGCACGCCGCCCGTCGCCGTGAGCTTGATCACGTCGGCGCCCTGCTTGATCTGCGTCCGCACGGCTTTCATGCACGCGTCAGGACCGTCCGCAATCCCTTCGCCTCGGGCTTCCATGTCCCAGACGTCGGACCGGAAGCCGCTGGTCGCGTCCCCGTGGCCGCCGGTGATGCTGATCGCGTGCCCGGCCGCGACGATGCGCGGACCCTTGGCGATCCCCATGTTGATCGCGTCGCGGAGGGCGAAGATCGTCTCGGGTGCTTTGGCTCCTAGGTCGCGGACGGTCGTGAAGCCGGCTTCGAGCGTCACGCGGGCGTTCTCCGCCGCTCGGAGCGTCACCAGCGAGTTGCTCTCAGACACAAGCCGCATCCGCTGCCCCTCGTCGTACCGCGACGTCAGGTGGACATGGCAGTCGATCAGCCCCGGAAGCACGAACTTGCCCGTCGCGTCGATCACCTCGACCTTGGCGTCCTTCGGAAGCCACTCCGGCTTGGGTTCCTGAGCTGCCGGCACGACCGCATCGACCTTGCCGTTCTTGAGGACAACCGTCGTGTTCGCCGCCGCCGGTTTGCCGGGCACGGCGATCACCGTCCCGCCGCGAACGATGACGTACCGGTCCGGTTCGGCGGCTTGGGCCGCGCCCATGGTCGCGAACGTGAGCAAACCCGCTACCAGCCGCCGAGTGTGTCGCATCATCATCCCCGCATGGTACCGAAATCCGCCCGCGGGTACACTGCAACCATGCTCGAAGCCTGCCCCTTCTCCACGGGCCACCTCCCATGATCGCACTCGGCATCGACATCGGCGGAACGACCGTGAAAGCCGCGGCGATCGAGATCTCGGGGTGCGGGGCTCGCACGATCGCGACGGTGCGGTCACGAACGCCCTACGCGAACCCGGACGCGGGCACGCTTGAAAATGAGATCCGCACGCTCGCCAAGCAGCTCCCGTCGCCCGACCGCCTGGGGCTCTGCTTGCCCGGGCTCTTCGACCCCGCCCGCCGCGCGATCACCGCGAGCGTCAACCTGCCCAAACTCGTCGGCGTCGACCTGGACAGCCTGCTCAGAGCCGCCGCCGCGTGGCCCCGTGCAAAGGTCGTCACGGATGCCCACGCCGCCGCATTCGACGTTCAGCAGACGCACGCGATTCGCGCCCGCCTGCTCGCGATCAGCCTCGGCACCGGGATCGGAGCCTGCGTCCTCGACGATGGCGTCCCGCTCCGCGTCAGCCCGCCGGACGCCGGGTTCTCTTCCGGCCACCTCGGACACATTGACCTTTCCATGGCGGTCGGTGCCGCGGCGGACACTCCAATCGCCCGCGACGGCAGCCTCGGCACCGCGGAAGCCTACCTCGGGGCCCCCGCTCTCCACGCCCGGCTCGGCATCGCCGACGGCGCCCACCTTCCCCCGCTCGCACCGGACGATCCGGCGGTCCTCGCGTTGGTTCGCATGGTCCGCATCGCCCACGCGATTTACCGCCCGGACGTCGTCGCGCTCCTCGGCGGCGTGTCGTTCGCGGTCGCACACCTCGGCCCCGACCTCAAAGCCCGCATCTCCGACCGGCTGACCTCGCTCGCCCGCCCCAACTGGAGCCTGATCTTCGCCCAAGATGGGTTCCACGCGGCCCGCGGTGCGGCCCGGCTTGCGGTCGCCCCCTGATCACCTGCGAATCCGGAACCCCGCTTCACTCGGGTCGGCCGTCATCGCGGACGCGACTTCCTTCACGATGAACCGCCCCATGCGTTCGCGAAGCTCGGCCAGCATGCCCTCGATCGCCGCCGCGGAGCCTTGGACCTCAAGCCGGACGGTGTCGTCGGGCTCATTCCGGACCCACCCCGTCACGGGGTGCCTCCCGGCCACGCCGGCGGCGGTGGCTCGAAACCCGACCCCCTGCACCCGTCCCACGAACATCACCGCTCGCCGCTCCATGCCCGGCAGCATCGCAGGAATCACCGGCGAACGCAACCCGCGAGCGCCCGGGGCGGCTTGACGGACGGACGATCCGCCCCACCTTTGGTTATCCAACCCTGACGCTCGCAAAGCCCCCGAAATGCGCGGAAATCGGTGCTTTCTGTGGGCACCCGGCGAATTCTGTGCTAGTGTGAATCCGAAGGGACCGCGTTTCACAGATCCACCGAGCCAACGGCCTTTGTGCCACAAGCCGCTCACCCGGATCGCCACCGACTCCGCGAGTTTCCCTCTTTGCGACCTCATCCGCCCGCTGGAAGCGGCCGGCGGATTCAAATCAGGGTCCGTTCGGCGGCCGCGAGGCCCGGACGGACGGTCTATCTTCAGGTCGCGAAAGGTCCGAAAATTCGCTTGGCATGGCGTCGCAGGACGCGAGCGCACGGGTGGGCTGTTCCGGCCCGCCGTCGCAGGATGTTCAGGGTTCGGGGTTGTTCGAGGTGAGCCCGCCGCGATGAGCAAGCCGCTGGGTCAAGAGAATGATTGGGAACGCGTCAGAGCCGCGACGGACATCGTGCGCCTGGTGGGTGAGCACGTCAAACTCAAACCCAAGGGCCGCGAGTACGTCGGCTTGTGCCCGTTCCACGACGACCACTCCCCCTCGATGAACGTCATCCCGGCCAAGGGGATCTTCTACTGCTTTGTCTGCGGTGCCGGCGGCGACTGCTTCACCTTCGTCCGTCGGATGTTCCGCATGGAGAAGGTGGAAGCCCTCAAGCACCTCGCCGAACGGGCCAACATCGAGCTCACGCCGTGGAAGCCCAACCGGGCGGGCGGGCAAGGGGACGCGGCACCGACCGGGCCCTCGCGCCGCGACCTCCTGGATGCGTGCGGGTTCGCTTCGGAGTTCTTCCGGGCGCTGCTCCGGCACCCCGAGCATGGAGCGTCCGGGCGAGCGGTGATCGAGCGTCGCGGGATCTCCCCCGAGATGGTGGAGCAGTTCGGCATCGGCGTTTCGGCGGCGCGGTGGGATGGCCTGCTCGTCACGCTGAGGTCCAAGGGCATTCCTGAGCAGGCATCGATCGAAGCGGGGCTTCTCAAGAAGCGAGACAACGGCGACGGGTGCTACGACGCATTCCGGAACCGCCTCATGTTCCCGATCCTGGACGCGGCCGGGCGGGTGATCGCTTTCGGCGGGCGGAAGATCGACGAAGCGGATGAGCCCAAGTACATCAACTCCCCCGAGACGCGTCTCTTCAGCAAGTCC
>JBIKTT010000417.1:0-3175 GCA_044347925.1 Phycisphaerales bacterium | reverse complement strand
GCCCCCTTGCCAATAATCCCCCCACATGACTTCTTCCCACCGCGTGACGCTTGAAATCGCCGTCGACAACCTCAATGACGCCATCGTCGCCGCGGAAGCCGGAGCGGATCGCCTCGAACTCGTCGCGGACCTCGACAAGCACGGCTTGACACCGACGGTCGAGCTCGTCCGCGAGGTGAAAGCCGCGGTCTCCATTCCGGTGATGGCGATGGTCCGCGCCAACCCGGGTCCCTTTCTTGCGACGCCCCGGTCGGTCGCGTTCGCGATGCGGGATGCGGAGAACGTCCTCGAAGCCGGCGCCGACGGGATCGTCTTTGGCATGCTCACGCCCGAAGGACACATCGACCGCGGCGCGGTCGCGATGCTCGTCGAGACCGCGCACGGGAAAGCGACCTGCTTTCATCGCGCCTTTGACCTCTGCACGGACCCCGAGGGGAGCCTCTCGGCGCTGATGGATCGCGGCGTCACACGAGTTTTGTCCGCAGGGTTCGACATCCGGGCGACGGCCGCCGCGCTGGGCTTTGACGAGGAGCCGGCTCCCGATGTCGTCTCGGGTGCTTCTCTGCCGATCAGGCTCCGCCGCTTGAAGGCGTTTGCCGAGCAGGCTCAGGGCCGGATCGAGATTCTGCCCTGCGGCGGCGTGCGATCGGGGAATGCGGCCGAGTTTCTGCGCGAGACGGGCCTCAAGCAGCTTCACAGCGCGTGCCGCACGCAGGGTGTCCAGCGTCTGAGCCGCGACGAAGCGGTCGAGCTTCGAGCGGCAATCGACGCCTGAGTCAGGGCGTCGGAGCGGGCGAGGATGTGGGCGACGACGTGGGCGGGATCCGCGAAGCGACCCAGACCGCGAGGCCGGCCTGAATGGCGAGGCACGCCACCGCGAAGCACGCGACCACCAGCGCCACCTGCATCGTCGGCATTTTCGTCCGGAAAAGGCGTTTGAGCTGGGCGAGCGCTCCAAGGCCCGTGCCGAGCACGGTCGCGAAGAGCCACGCGATGAAGAAGATGCCGGCCATGGGGCGGCTTGCGGGCAGAAACACCACTCCTGCGGCGCACATCGCTGTCGGAAGCACCACGCCCCACGCGAGCGGCGACCACCACGAGGGCACCGGCTCAGGGTTGGGGTTCGGGTCCATGCTTGGCGAGCGTATGGCTCAGGCTTTCGGTTCGGCTTTGCTTCGGAAGCCGACGACGAAGATGATCATGACGACGATGGCCATGCCGGCGGGGATCATCCAGACCGTCTGCCAGTCCGTGGCGCGGAGGAGGAGCTGGCTTGCCTGGTCGAGGAGGCTTTGCGCCTGATCGGCGGAGCCGGCTTCGACGAGGGTTTCGGCTTTGGCGCGGAGGGCGTTGGCCTGCTCCGTCAGTGCGTTGGCGTCCGAGGTCTGGTGGGAGGTGACGAGGCGCTGAAAGACCTGAGCACCGATGCCGAGGCCGAGGCCCTGGGTGACGAGGACGAGGAAGCCCTGGGCTTGGGCTCGGATCTCCTTGGGAGCCCGCTTGTCGACGTAGATGAACCCGGTGACGAAGAAGAAGTCGTAGCAGATGCCGTGCAGGATGATGCCCGCAAGGACCATCCACGCCGCGTGTCCATCCGAGGCGCCGGCGAAGAGCCCGTAGCGCACGGCCCAGGCCAGCATTCCGACGGCGAGCATCCATTTGACGCCGAGCCGGACGAAGAACATCGGCATGAGGAGCATGAACAGGATCTCGGACATCTGCCCGAAGGTCATCTTGAACCCGGTGTCCTGGATGCCCGCGTCGTCCGCGAACTTGGCCGCAAAGCCGTAGTACCCCGCGAGAGGGATGCAGATCAGGAGCGAGCAAAGCGTGAAGACCGCGAAGCTCGGGTCCTTGAGCAGCCGCAGCGCATCGGTCCCGAAGAGTTCGCCCAGGCGGACGGCTTTTCCGGCTGAGGGAGGCGGCGTGTTGGGAAGCGTGAGCGAGTAGAGCCCCAGCAGCACGCCCGCACCGCCCGCGACGTAGAAGAACTGGTCGGTCTTGTCCGCTCCGAGGCCCTTGGACACGACGATGCCGGCGACGATCCAGCCGATGGTCCCGAGCACGCGGACGACGGGGAACTCCTTCTCCGAGTTCTTCACGTGGGCGAAGGCGATCGAGTTCGTCAGGCCGAGCGTGGGCATGTAGCAGAGCATGTGGCAGAGGAGCGCGAGCAGGTACGGAAGGTGGTTCGTGTTGAGGTACGGCGCCGCGTCGCCGGTGGGCGGCGGGTTGGCCACATCGGCTTTCGCTGCGGCCGCCGCCAGCGAGGGAGCCGCCATGAGCGCCGCTCCGCCCAGCACGTGGAGGAACGCCAGGACCTTCTGCGACGCGAACAGCCGGTCCGCGATCACGCCGAGGATGAACGGCGAGACGACGGCCGCGATGGGGCCGACCGTGTAGGCGTGCCCGATCGAAGCGCCGAGCCCGCTGGCTCCCATGAAGGTCGCCATGGTGACGTACCACGCTCCCCAGACGAAGAACTGCAGGAACATCATCATCGAAAGCTGGGTGAGGATGACGGGGTTGGTGCGCTGAAGTGACGGTTCGGACATGGAGTGCCTTTCGATCCGCAGCCGGGCTGCTCGGGGCACAGTGTACAGAATCGCTGTCGGGCCGCGCGTGGGGTCAGTCCCTGCGAACCCACCGGGCCAGTCGGCTGTTTACTGCGTCGGGTTTCGCATCATCGGAAGCACGACAAGCACCATGATGTCGTACGCCGCGTGCGTCCCCACGACGATCCCCAGGCCACGCATCAGGAACACCACCCCGAAGTACACCCCCGCCGCCGTGTAGAAGAAGACGTGCGAGAAGGGGGAGCCGCCCGTGTACGAGACGCCGTGATAGACCGTGAACGCCACCGCCGAGCCGATCACGGCCAGCGTGCTTGCGGCCGATTCCGGAAGCCGGAGGGCGTCGTGGAAGACTAGGTGAAGCACGGTGATCAGGAGCAGCCGGAAGAGCATTTCCTCGTAAAGCCCCGCTCCGATCGAGAGCACCACCTTGCTCTGCCAGCCCTGAGGGATCCCGTCCACCGCCATTGCCGGCTGAGCCCCCCCGCCGATGCTCATCGACGTGATGAGACCCAGGACCAGCAGCGGGATCATCCAGAGGAGCGATTCGCACGCCATCCCGCCCAGGACCGCGGGCTTGGGCTTCCATGGCTTGCGGGTGA
>JBIKTT010000415.1:0-3179 GCA_044347925.1 Phycisphaerales bacterium | reverse complement strand
AACGTCGTCGTGCAGACCAAGGACTGGCTGATCCGCGACGTCCTGGCCAAGGCGCCCTTCGAAGTCGCCGCCGACCGGTTCAAGCTCACCAACTAAACCGCCGCCGATCGTGAGATCGACCTCCGGAACGCCCGAGCGGGCTCGTGTCTGCTACGCTGCGCGTGATGGCCCGATTTCTGGTTCCGCTCGCCATCCTGCTCGCGCTCATCACGCTCTCGGTGTGGTCGGATCGGCCGCTTCCCAAAGCCGACCTGACCATCGTGGAGCGCGATCCCGTGCACACGCTCGATCCGGCCCAGATCAGCTTCACTCAGGACATCCGCGTCGCACGAGCGGTGTACGAAGGGCTTCTCCGCGCGGATGTGCTCTCGCCGGACCAGAAGCTCGAGCCGGCGGCGGCTGAATCGCTGCCCGCCGTGTCCGACGACGGCTTGGTCTACACCTTCCGCATCCGGGCGGACGCGCTCTGGTCGACGGGCGACCCCGTGCTCGCGTCGGACTTCGTCTACGCCTGGCGCCGCGTGATCCTTCCCGACACGGCGGCGGACTACTCGGACATGTTCAACATCGTGCGGGGCGCGAAAGCGTGGGCCGAGCGTCGACGCGACGATCTCTCGAAGTTCGAGAAGAACCGCGACGTCGCGGACCGCGCGGGCGAAGCCAAGCTGCTCCTCGACGACGCCTACGCACGCTTCGCTTCGGACGTTGGAATCCGTGCGACGGACGCCCGCACGATCCGGATCGAGCTCACCGCGCCGCTCCCGTACTTTCTGGACCTCGTCGCGTTCGTCCCGTTCTTTCCGCTTCACGAGAAGTCGGTGAGTGCCTACGAATCGCTGGACGCGGCGACGGGCCGGCTTTCGTGGACGCCGGGATGGACCAAGCCGCCCGCGCTGGTCGGGAACGGTCCTTACTCGCTGACCCTGTGGCGGTTCCAACGCGACATGCGTCTTGAGCGGAACCCGAAGTACCACGACCCGTCGCTTCCGAAGCTGCCGACGCTCTCGATCGTGAACATCGCGGACCCCAACGCGATGGTGACGGCCTTCCGCACCGGAGCGGTGGACTGGACGACCGACGTGCTGGTGCCCTATCGGCCGGAGATGATCGCGGAGAAAGCCGCGTTCGACCGTGAGCACGCGGATGAGCGTGCGGCGCTCGCCGCCCGAGGCGCCTCGCGGCTTGAGGTCGAGCGTGCGATGCCGCCCGACCTGCGCAACCGGATCCAGGGCATGCCGAGCTTCGGGACGTACTTCCTGAGCTTCAACTGCACGCCGACGCTCCCGAACGGACGTCCGAACCCGCTTGCGGATGCACGCGTGCGGCGGGCGCTGGCGATGTCGGCGGAGAAGCGCGAGGTCGTGGAGAATCTGCGGCGTTCGGGCGAGCCGATCGCGGGCTCGCTGACCCCGCCGGGCTCGCTCGCGGGGTACACGCCCCCGGCGGGTCTGCCGTTTGACCCCGCCGCGGCGAGGCAGGAACTCGCCGACGCCGGCTACCCGGGGGGAAGCTCGCTGCCGCCGCTTGAGTTCATGTTCTCCCGCGACGGCGGGCACGACCTGATCGCGGCGACGCTCAAACGCGGCTGGGAAAAGCACCTCGGCATCACCGTTGAGCTTGTGCAGCTTGAAAGCCGCGTGGCGAGCTCAAGGCTCAAGGGCCGGCAGTACATGATCGGCCGGTCGAGCTGGTTCGGCGACTACGCGGATCCGACGACGTTCCTCGATATCCACCTCTCGGGGAATAACAACAACGATCGCGGGTACTCGAGCGTGCGGTTCGACGGGGTGATGATGCGGGCTAGTGAGGAACGAGACCCCGCGGCACGCTTCGCGGCGCTCGCCGAAGCGGAGAAGCTCGTGGTCGAGACGGACGCGGCCGTCTTGCCGCTTTTTCACTACACGCAGTTCTATCTGTTTGATCCGAAGGTGCTGACGGGGCTTTCGACCCATCCGCGGCAGGCGCAGCACCTGTTCCTGCTCGATCGTCTGGATCGGGAGGTGGCGCGATGATCGGGCTGATTGTTCGGCGGCTGGCCACGCTTCCGCTGGTGCTTCTGGCGGTGTACTCGCTCACGCTCGCGCTGGCGTGGGCGGTGCCCGGGGATCCGCTGGAGCGTCCGGAGGGGCGGCGGCCCTCGGCGGCGGTTCAGGAAGCGATGCGCAAGCAGTACAACCTGGACAGCGGCTGGACGTTCTACTGGTCATACCTCGACAGCGCCAGCGGATTCAAGTGGGCCCGCGAGGGGCTGACGGGCGGGGCTTCCGAGTCCGCCCTTGGGCCCAAGCAGGCGGCTCCGATCTTTGACCTTGGGCCTTCGCTTCAGTACGAGGATCGCCGAGTAAGCGAGATCATCGCGGATTCGCTGCCGGTGTCGATGACGCTTGGCGCGTCGGCGATTCTGATCGCCCTGGTGGTGGGGGTCGGTGCGGGCGTGGTGGGTGCGGTGAAGCCGGGCTCCTGGGCGGACACGCTGACGCTCGGTCTCGCGCTGGTAGGGGTCAGCCTGCCAAGCTTCATCACCGGGACGGTGCTTCTGACGGTGTTCGGCGTGTGGCTTGCGTGGCTGCCTGTCGGGGGCTGGGGGACGCTCGGGCAGCTGGTTCTTCCGGCGGTGACGCTGAGCTTGCCGTTTGCCGCGTACATCGCGCGGCTGACCCGGCTTGAACTGATCGAGCAGCTCCGATCGGATTACGTGCGCACGGCCAGGGCGAAAGGCGTGCGGGAGTCGGCCGTCGTGATGAGGCACGCGCTGCGGAACGCGCTGCTTCCCGTCGTGAGCTATCTGGGGCCGGCGACGGCGTACGCGATGACGGGTTCGTTCGTGGTGGAGCGGGTTTTCCGGATCCCCGGCCTGGGCGAGCACTTCGTCAACAGCGTGCTCAACAAGGACCTGTTCCTGATCATCGGAACCGTGCTGGTTTTCTCCACGATGCTGGTCGTGTTCAATCTCGCGGTGGATGTCGCGTATCGGTGGATCGATCCGCGGATGCGTTAGCCCGAGCCTGTGAGCATGTCGATCAGCCGCCGCTGCAAGCGGCTCCAACGCTGCCGAAGCACGGCTTCGGAAGTGCCGAGGCTTGTCGCTATAGCGGACCATTCCAAGCCGCGACGCCGGAGCATCACCAGCTCGGCTTCCTCCGGCGCCAGCCCCGCCCGGATTCGGTCGAAAGCTTCCT
>JBIKTT010000414.1:0-3184 GCA_044347925.1 Phycisphaerales bacterium | reverse complement strand
CGGCGGATTCTGCGCCCGGCGGACGGGGGCGGGCTGATGATCATCGACATGGTGGCGCACGACCGGGATGACTACCGCCAGACGATGGGGCACAAGCATCTTGGGTTTTCAAAGGCGAACCTCGGGGCCGCGATGGCGGCGGCGGGGTTCAGAGAGTTCGAGTACCGAGAACTCCCGCGCGAGACCGAGGCCCGTGGCCCGGGTCTGTTCGTGGCGCGGGGGAGAGTCTGAAGAGTCGTTTCTGCCCGAGCAGGGAAGAACAGGCCGATAGCAGCGAAGAACAGGTAGACACAGGAGAACATGATGACCACGTTTGCAGCACGTCCGACCGCGAAGTCCGGTAAATCCAAGTCCGCCTTCGACTTTAAGGTCCGCGACCTTTCCCTCGCGGAACTTGGCCGGAAGGAAATGCGTCTGGCCGAGCACGAGATGCCGGGGCTGATGGCGCTCCGCGAGCGGTACAAGGGGAAGAAGCCCCTCGCCGGCGCCCGGATCACCGGGTCGCTTCACATGACGATTCAGACGGCGGTGCTGATCGAGACGCTTGCGTCGCTGGGCGCGGATGTCCGCTGGGCTTCGTGCAACATCTTCAGCACGCAGGATCACGCGGCGGCGGCGGTGGTGGTGGGTCCCGAGGGGACGCCGGAAGAGCCGGCGGGCATCCCGGTCTTCGCGTGGAAGGGCGAGACGCTCGAGGAATATTGGTGGTGCACGGAGCAGATCTTCAAGTTCACGGACGCCAAGGGCAACGTGGTGGGTCCGAACCTGCTTCTTGACGACGGCGGGGACGCGACGCTTCTGGTGCACAAGGGCGCCGAGTTCGAGAAGGCGGGCAAGGTCCCGAACTTCAACGCGAAGAGCGATCCGGAAGAGTGGGGCGTGATCCTGGGCGTCCTGCGGGCGAGCCTGAAGAGCGCGCCGAACTACTGGAGCGGGATCATCAAGAACATCAAGGGCGTCTCGGAGGAGACGACGACGGGCGTGCACCGCCTGTACGAGATGGCGAAGAAGGGCCAGCTTGCGTTCCCGGGGATCAACGTCAACGACTCGGCGACCAAGAGCAAGTTCGACAACCTGTACGGCTGCCGGCACTCTTTGATCGACGGTCTGAACCGTGCGACGGACGTGATGCTTTCGGCGAAGGCGGCGGTGGTGATCGGGTACGGCGACGTGGGCAAGGGCTGCTGCCAGGCGCTTCGCGGGCAGGGCTGCCGCGTGATCGTGACGGAGGTGGACCCGATCAACGCGCTGCAGGCGGCGATGGAGGGTTACCAGGTGACGGTGCTGGAAGACGTGCTGGAGACGGCGGACATCTTCATTACGGCTTCGGGCAACAAGAACGTGATCACGCTTGATCACATGAAAAAGATGAAGGACAAGGCGATTGTGGCGAACATCGGCCACTTCGACAACGAGATCGACATCGCTTCGCTGTACGCGGCGGAGAAGGGCGGGACGATCGCGCGGGTGAACATCAAGGCGCAGTACGACGAGTTCGTGTTCAAGAAGAGCGGCAAGAGCGTGCTGATCCTGGCGGAAGGCCGCCTGATGAACCTCGGCTGTGCGACGGGCCACCCGTCGTTCGTGATGTCGTCGTCGTTCACGAACCAGACGATCGCCCAGATCGACCTGTGGCTTTCGGCGAACAACAAGCCGACGCTGAGCGGGATCAAGTACGAGTCGGGCAAGGTGTACACGCTTCCGAAGAAGCTCGACGAGGAAGTGGCCCGCCTGCACCTGGAGAAGCTCGGCGTGAAGCTCACGCGGCTGTCGAAGGATCAGGCGGACTACCTTGGCGTGCCGGTCGACGGCCCGTACAAGCCCGATCACTACCGGTATTGAGTCGCGGCGCGGGCCTGGTGCCCGCGAGGAACTGAAGAACGCCGTCCACCGCTTTGCGGCGGTGGGCGGATTTGCAAGAAGAAAGGCCACGGGCTGGAAGCCCGTGCTACGACAAGCATGGACATCCGCGACCTTTTCCAATCCAGACGAACGACGTTCTCGTTTGAGTTCTTTCCGCCCAAGACGGCGGAGGGGGCGAGCGATCTCTTTGAGCACATCAAGGAGTTCGAGAAGCTTAAGCCGACGTTCGTGTCGGTGACGTACGGAGCGGGCGGGTCGACGCGGCAGCTCACGAACGACCTGGTCGTGCGGATCGGGAAGACGACGGGGCTTGACCCGATGCCGCACCTCACGTGCGTGGGTCACGATGAGCGGGATATCGATGAGATCCTGACGCGGTACGCGGAAGCCGGGATCAACAAGATCCTCGCGCTCCGCGGCGACCGGCCCAAGGGCGTGACCGGCGATGAGCCGTTCAAGCACTTCCGGTTCGCGGCGGACCTGGTCGCGTTCATCAAGCGGTTCAACGAGTCGGGGCGGCATCCTTCGCGGCGCGGGTTTGCGATCGGCGTCGCGGGGTTCCCGGAGGGGCACCCGGACATGCCCAACCGGCTGGCGGAGATGGACAAGCTCAAAGCGAAGGTCGATCAGGGCGCGGACTTCATCGTCACGCAGCTTTTCTTCAACAACGATGACTTCTACGACTTTCGCGATCGGTGCGAGCTTGCGGGGATCCGCATTCCGATCATCGCGGGGGTGATGCCGATCACGTCGATTGCGGGGATGAAGCGGATGGCGGACCTGGCGGCGGGTGCGCGGTATCCGGCGCCGCTGATTCGTGCGATCAACCGCGCGGGTGGGAACGACGAGGGCGTGAAGCGCGTGGGTGTGCACTGGGCGACGGAGCAGTGCCGCGATCTGCTGGATCACAAGGTTGCGGGGATCCACCTTTACACACTGAACAAGAGCAGCGCGACTCGCGATATCTACGCGACGCTGGGCGTGCAGGACTCGCTTGGCCTGATCTGATCGGGCGAGCGTCTTGCCGTTCGGGTCGGCTGCTTTACTTCATTTCGGACTCGATGAGCTTGATCTCTTCGGCGAGGTTGCGCTCTTTCGCGTAGGCGAGGGCCCGGGCGAGTCTTTCGCTGGCGGCATTGAGATCGCCGGCGGCGCGGAGGGCCTTTGCCCAGAGGAGGAGCGTGGAAGCGGTGAGGGCGTGCTGCCTGGGGTCGGTCACGACGATGGCGTGGGCTTCGGCGAGTGTGGCGGCGGCCTGGGCGTGCTTGCCCTGATCGGTGAGGGTCGAGGCGAGCAGGTGTCGGAGGGTGACGGCGGACAT
>JBIKTT010000413.1:0-3187 GCA_044347925.1 Phycisphaerales bacterium | reverse complement strand
GTCATCAAGAGCAGGGTGAAGATGTTGGGCGAGCTCGAAACAAGAGCGAGGCCGACGGAACCCAAAGCGATCAGCGAGGCAATCCCGTACAACGCGACCGTCAGCCATCGTGCCCACGCATGACCGACGAGCACGAACAGAAAGAGACCGATTTCCAGCGTCGACCTGCCGATCTGGGCACACGTCGGTCCAGAACCACGAAGAACCACCGAAAGAACGATGACCCCGATATTCACCGCGAACGCCGTCGCCAGCACGCCCGCCAGCAGCCACGCACCGCGCGTCAAATCCGCGCGTCGAGCCAGTTCTTCCGGACTTGACGACTCCACAATCAGTTCCTCAGAACCGCTCACGGCGCCCAGACGTTGCTCACCGATTCGTGCTTGTGCACGGGTACGGCGTTCTTGGCGGTTCCGTTGGCCATGCTGCTGAGGTGGATCTTGCCGCTTTGCAAGCCCGGGAAGTGTTCGCCTTCCCAGCTCTTGGGATAGTTCGGGTCGTCCCATTCCAAAGCCGCTTTCGTCGGGAAGAGCGGGCGGAAGGTGTCGCACATGACGGCGAGCTCGTTGGTGTAGGTCGCTTCGAGCGACGCTTCGATGGTGCCGGGGTGCGGGCCGTGGGGGATGCCCTGTGGGTGAGCGGTGAGGGACTGGCTTTCGATGCCTTTGCGGGCTTTGTAGTTGCCGCTGACGTAGTAGAGGACCTCGTCGCTGTCGAGGTTGCTGTGGTTGTAGGGCACCTTGATGGCTTGGGGGTGGTAGTCGAGCATGCGCGGAGCGAAGGTGCAGATGACGAAGTTGTGAGCTTCGAACGTCTGGTGGATCGGCGGGGGCATGTGGAGAGCGCCGGTGATGGGGCTGAAGTCATCGGCGTTGAAGATGTAGGGGTAATAGCAGCCGTCCCAGCCGACGACATCGAGCGGGTGGTAGTGGTAGGTGTAGCTGTGCACGAGGTCACGGGCTTTGATGCGGACGTCGAAGTCGCCCTTTTCGTCCCAGGTCATGGGGAACTCGGGGATGCGGATGTCGCGCTCGCAGTAGGGCGCGTGCTCGAGGAACTGGCTGGTCGTCTTGCTGATGTACCGCGGCGGGGGGGCGATGTGGCTTCCGTTGGCGGTTTCGATGAGAAGGAACTTGCCGAAGGGCATATCGGCGACGGGTGGGCCGCCGTCGGTCTCGTCCTTGCGCTTGTCCCAGATGATCGTGTAGATGATGCCCTTGGGAATGACGATGTAGTCGCGCGGGCCGAACTTGAGCGTGCCCATCATCGTGTGGCAGACGCCCGAGCCGTAGTGCACGAAGATGACCTCGTCGCCCTGGGCGTTCTTGAAGTGGTAGCCCATCTGTTCGGCGGGGTTGCAGACGGCCATCTCGCAGTCGGCGTTGCCGAAAAGCACCACGCGACCGGTCACCGAGTCGCCCTTGGGCTTCTGCGGCGAGGTGCGGACGTGCCGCATGCGCATGAGTTCCTGCTCGACGTACTCGACCTTGGTGCCGTACATGGGCTTCCAGCCGTAGACCTGCGTCGGGGGCTGGATGTGGTACATGGTGGAGGTGGGGCCGACAAAGCCCTCGGTGCCGAAGAGCTCTTCGGAGTACAGGCAGCCGTCGGGGCGGCGGAACTGCACGTGACGCTTCTTGGGAAGGAGGCCGAGCTTGGTGTAATAAGGCATGGGAACCCCCGTTTTCGGTGGGGAGGTGCGGTGGTTGGGACGAGCGGATTCTAGGAGACGTGGAGCCAAGCGACCCCGCGCCGCAGCATTTCGGAACGCTTGGCGGTATCCGGCGGGGGGCGAAGCGACCGACGGGCCGGATACGGCCGGTGCGTGTAGGCTTGGGTCTCGTAGCGGGTGCCTGGCGGCGGGCAGGGCGGGTCGGGACGGTCGGATCGGCGAGCAGATCGGCGGGGCGACGAGGAACGAGCGAATGCACCGGAGCAAGCAGCGTGCGGGGATGGGAGTGCGAGCGGCGGGCCTGGCGCTGGCGTGCGCGTCGTCGCTGCTCGCGGGGTGCTATTTCGCCAAACCCGGGTCGGCCGATCGCTTGACACAGTCGCCGGTGCTGTTGCCGAAATCGGCCTGGCCCGAAGTGCCCGTCCGTGATCTGGAAGAGATGCTCTGGGCTTATCCCGATCTTCAGCCGTTGACGCCGATCTCATCTGGTCCGAATGGACGGTCCGGGCGACCGACCGAGTTGGGAGCGGGAATGGGGGCTGGGATGGGGGCGGGTGTTCGGATCCCGACCGCGAACTCCCCAACCGCGTCCCTCCGCATTCACCGCTTCGGCGGCGCGATCGTCAAGCTCAACGTCGACGAGGAGGGCCGCCCCGCCAACACCCCGCCGGATCTGATGGCCATCTTCATCGGGTTTACGCCCAACGGGTACGTGCAGACAGGTTTGACGTTCGGGACGACCAAGGAACGCCTGAACGCGCTCCTTCAGGAACGCGAGCGGCTCAGCGCCCTCGCCCGATCTTCACCCGGCGAGCGGATCGCGCAGCCCTTCTGCGCCCCGGCGGTCATCGTGGAGGAACGCTCCGGATACAGCACGGGCATCGGGTTTCGCTTCCCGGCGACGATCCCCGAAAGGCCGCGCGGCGTGATCCTGCACCTGTGGGCGCTGGGTGCCAACCCGTACGAGAATCAGGTGATCGATGAATTCCGCCGCCGCGGCTGGATCATCATCGACATCGATCCCGACGACGGCATCGACCGCGACATCGACGAGGAGACCGTCGAGAAGGTCCTCGATCTCGAGGACCGGAAAGAGCAACTCTCGAGGTTGATCCCCCCCATCTCGCTGGATCGCTCCTTCGCCGAGCAGTGGGAGGAACGCAAACGCGACCCCAACCAGCAAAAGCTCGACCGCCTCAACGCCGAAAGCCTCGACCTGCGCAACCCGCCGGTCCGTCTCCGAGACGAAGCCGACGTCGAACCGGCCGCCCGGATGCTCGCTGCGGAGATCGACAGAACCCTCGCCCGCAACGCGCTGGCGACCGAAGCCATCCTCGACGCGCTCCGTACGACGTACTCGGAAACCCGGAACCTCCCCACCGTCGTCATCGGGTTCTCCGCCGGCGCCCTCTCGGCACCCGCGGTCGTCGCACGCCTCCGCGAGCGCGGCGTCGACACGGTCGCGGCCACCGTGCTCATCGGCGGAGCCGCCAACCTCGTCGAGGTCGCAGCGCG
>JBIKTT010000411.1:0-3189 GCA_044347925.1 Phycisphaerales bacterium | reverse complement strand
TCGAGCGTTGAGGTGATCCACGCGGATTGCGCCTCGATGTAAGCGACCTGGTCGCGGTCGTACTCGTCCTTGGACAGGAAGCCCTTCTCAAGCAGCCCCGAGCTCTGCCGGAGCTTCTCCGCAAGACGCTCGACTTCAAGCAGAGACTTGCTCAGCGCGAGGCTGTTGGCCTGACGCTTGGTCTTGGCTTCACCCTCAAGCCACTGAAGCCGGTCGAGTTCGGCCAGCTCGACCTTGAGCTGAGCCTGGCGCAGTTTCTGCTCGTTCTCGATCAGCTGGATGTCGTACGCGTGCTGCGCGGCTTCCATCTGAGCCTTCATGTTCTCAATCTCGACCTTGGCCTGGTCGAGGAGCTGCTCGATGGCATCAACGTTGAGGCGAACCAGCAGGTCGCCGGTTTTTACGCGGGTTCCCTCGGCGACGACTTCCGAGATCGTGGAGGGCGTCTCGAGCTTGTTCCGAATCTCGATCTGGTTCTTGGCTTCCAGCTCTCCGCTAGCCGCCGTCGTGATGTCAAACGTCATCTTCTCGGCGTCCGACAGGTCCAAGCCGACGCGCCTGGCGTTGTCGCCCGCGCGGACCGCACCGCCCCACCACACCAGCCCGCCGCCCGCCAACGCCACCACCAACCCCGCAACAAGGGCCACCCGCAGCGCCCCGCCCCGACGCATACAGGGACGCATACCAACCTGACTGTTCCGCCATTTCCGAGTCTGCATGGATGACCTCGCTTGATCGCTCTCTTGAGCTCAGCCCGCCCCTGTGACAGTCCGGTGCGTCGTTGTACCGGTTGAGCGCATGAAAGTTCGCTCGCCCGCTCCACCTACGATGCGTTCCTCGGCTGTTCCCGGGAGAAATCGTGATAACCCCGCTCATATTCAGGGATCTGTTGGGGTCGCTCGCCCCCGGCTCGCGGCTCCTGGTCGCCGTCGCGACGCCGCTCGAAGGGTCCGCGATCCCAGGGGGGTCGCTCCCGCCGCCCTCCGATCCGATCTGGAATCCGCATCCCATCGCCGACCGCGTCGACCTCGTGATCACCGGGGTGGGGAAAGCTCCCGCCGCCGCCGCGGTCGCGTCCATCCTGGCCAAGGGCGCCCACGGAGGCGTCCTCAACGCCGGCATCGCCGGGGCGCTCCCCGGCGACCCCCCCCTCCCGCTGCTTTCGGTGGTCATCGCGTCGGCCCACGCCTTCGCCGATGAGGGAGTCGCGATGCCGCCGGAAGGTCCGGTCCCCTTCCAGCCCCTGAGCGCGATGGGGTTCGCCCCGCGCGGGACGACGGGGGACGCCGTGCCCGGCGACTTGGGTTGCACGGACCTTCTGCGCCGACGGCTTCCCAGCGCGGTCTTTGCGCCCGTCGCGACAGTGTCGACGTGTTCAGGGACGGACGAGCTGGCGAGTGCTGTGGCGGCCCGGACGGGCGCACGGGCGGAGTGCATGGAGGGGGCGGCGATCGCGCTGGCGGCCCGCTCGCTCGGGTGCAGGTACGCGGAAGTGCGCACGATCAGCAACACGACCGGCCACCGATCGAGGCAGCTATGGGACGTGCGCGGCGCGATCGCGGCCCTCTCGGCGGTGTTTGCGACGACCTGATAACCGCCGGGGTCCGCGTGGACTGTCCGGAACTCGCCAACCACTCCAAGGTTGACTCATCCCGAGGGGTGTTCCCGCCGATCCTCTTCCCACGGGCTCGTTCCCTTCCCACCAACGGGGAGGCCGCGCCCTTGCGGAGCGGAGTTGATGGGACTGGATGCGCTCAAACGCCTCAAGCAGCTTGGAGCCGACCTCATGGGTCAGGCCGGCCCTCCCGTCGGCGTGGACTTTGGCGTTGGCGCGCTAAAGCTGCTCCAGGTCCGTCCGGAGGAACCGCCGGCACTAATCGCGGCCGCCAGTGTGGAGACCCCGATCGATCTCCTGCGCGATGACGCCAAGCGGCTGGACTTCCAGCTCACCGCTCTGGGCAAGCTCATCAAGGAGGGGCGGTTCACGGGCCGTCGCGTCGTCTGCTCCATTCCGTCGTCGCAGACGTGGTGCAAGCACATGCAGCTCCCCAAGAGCGATGCCGTGCCGATGAACGAACAGGTCGCCACGGCCGTGTCGGCGCAGCTTGGCTGCGACCCCGGAGCGCTTGTGTACCGGCACGTCGAGGTCGAAGGCGCGATGTCGGCCAGCGGCAAGGTCGAGGTCATTTGCATGGCCACGCCGCGCGACTTCATCAAGACGCTCCTGAGTGGGCTGAAGGAACAGCGTTTGGAGCCGGTGGGGATGCACTCGGAGTTCGCCGCGGCGATCCGCAGCTTTGAATCCGTGAACCGCCGCGCCGCGGACCAGACCAAGACGACGCTCTATCTCGACCTTGGGTGCGGCACCTCGAAAGTGGTGATCGCGCACGGTGCGTCGATGGTGTTCGCGCGTCCGATCGACGTCGGCGGCCGCCTCTTTGACGAGACGATCGCGAGCCAGACCAAGTGGGACCTTCCCGAGGTGCGCCGCGTGCGGTTCGCGCTCGAGAACCTCTGTCCGTCGCGGAACCGCCCCGCGCCGGGGACACCCGCGTCGACGCTGCCCGGCATGGCGCTGCTCGCCGCGGGCATGAGAAGCGGCGGAGCCGAGCCCTCCACGGCGGTCGCGCCGGTGGCCGCGCCCTCGACGCCCGAGCCCGACCTCACCGAACCCATCGAAATGCTGACGGACGAGATTCAGCTCTGCCTGCGGTACCACGAATCACTCTTCCCCGGCCGGAAGGTCGAGCGGGTGATCTTCCTAGGCGGAGAGAGCAAGTCCCGCGCGCTCTGCCAGCAGATCGCCCGCACCCTCAAACTTCCCGCGCAACTCGCCGACCCCATCGCCCGCGTCGCCCGCACGGGCGAAGAGACCACCGTGGGCGTTGATTTCAAGCAGCCTCAACCCGCCTGGGCCGTGGCCCTGGGCCTGGCCATCTCACCGACCGACCTCTGAACGGAGCCGAACGCATGAAGCCCTTCTTTGGCAAAGCCGCACCCACCGACGGGAGCTTTCTCCCCGAGGATTACGTCGCGCGAAAGGCCGAGACCCGCGCGAACTTCATCGCGGTCTTCCTCTTCTCGATCGTCATGTTCCTGGTCGTCTCCGCGTTCTTCGTGACCCACCGCCGCTGGTCCACCATCCGCGTCGAGCAGGTCGCCATCAACGACGAGTACGCCCAGGAGAAG
>JBIKTT010000412.1:0-3189 GCA_044347925.1 Phycisphaerales bacterium | reverse complement strand
CGAGCATCCTGCTCATCGAGGATGACCCCTTCAGCGCCCGACTGGTCCTCGCGGCCGTGCAGAAGGCCACGGGCACGATCGTCACCTGGGTCAAGCGCGTGGACGAAGCCGTCAAGCTCCTCCAGTCCCCGCAGCGGTTCAAGCTCGTCCTGTGCGACTACGACCTCGGAAGACGCAGCGCACTGGATGTCCTCTCCGCCGTCGCGGGCGTGCTCGGCGCTCCGCCCGTGCACGTCATGACGAGCGATCCCGACGGAGACATCAAAGCCCGGTGCATGGCCGCCGGCGCCGCTCGCTTCTCCTCCAAGGACGACATCGCGGCCGACCTCTCCAAATGGTGCCGCGAGCTGACGGACTCCCTCCGCGCCGCCGCGTAGCGGGCCCGCGGCGGTATGATCCTCCCGGGGTCTGGGCACGGGAGGTCGCATGCCATCGTTCGACGTCGTCTCACGGATCAACTGGGCGGAGCTCGACAACGCGCTCAACAACACCAAAAAAGCGATCACCAACCGGTTTGATTTCCGGGGGTGCACCGCCGAGATCAGCTACGTCCAGAAGGACAAGAAAATGCACATCTACACCGAAGACCGCTCCAAGCAGGAAGCGATCCGGGAGATGTTCGAGTCCGCCGCCGTCAAGCGCGGCCTCAGCCTCAAGAGCTTTGACTGGCAGGAACCCGAGGTCGGAGCCGCCGGAAAGATGAAACGCGACATCAAGCTCCGCGAGGGCCTTGAGCAGGAGGTCGCCAAGAAGATCACCAAGGCGATCAAGGAGAGCAAGCTCAAGGTCCAGGCTTCGATCCAGGGCGAAGAGGTCCGCGTCTCCGGCAAGCAGCGCGACGATCTGCAGACCGCTATGCGATTCCTCGAAGGCGCGGGCCTCGAAGTCCCGCTCCAGTTCGTCAACTTCAAGGACTGATCCCGCAACCACGCCTCAACCGGCTCGGAGCGATCCCATGAAACCGATCATCCCCATCCTCGTCGTCGCCGCCGCCGGCTTCGTTCTCGCGCAGCCGCAGCCCGCCCCGCAACCGGCCAGGCCGCAAGCCCAGCCCGAGTTCGGCGTGCCCCCGCCGCTGCCGCCCGGCTTTCCGGCTGAGCACCGCCTGCTGGCGGAACTCACGGGCAACTACGAGGTGAAGTTCACGATCTATTCCGGCTCGGACGCAGCGCCGACGGAGGTCACGGGCGCCGCCGTCCGCCGATCCACGCTCGGCGGCAGGTTCATCCAGGAGCAGCTCGACGTGTCGAACGCGCCGACTCCGTTCGCTCTCGAAACGACCATCGGGTTCAACCCCGACGGCAAGGACGGGGAGAAGTTCGAGCTCATGCGACTCTCCAGCGCCGCGTTCCCGATGATCCCCGAGCGCGGCAAGTTCGACGGCCCCTCCAAGATGTTCGAGTTCAAGGGTGAACACCTCATCGACGGCAAGCTCGCCAAGACGCGCACCGTCTTCGCCCTCACCTCGCACCTCACGCAATCCATCGAGGTCTTCGTCGCGTACGAACCCCTCGCCGGCGCCAAAGACGCCAAAGCCACGCCCGAGTTCCTCGCGTACAAGGTCGAGTACACCCGCGCACGCTGATCAGCCCGACCCGGCGGCGAACCACGCCGCGCACGGCGGACTCAGCATCTGATCCATGAACCCCTCGGGCGGAAAGCCACGCGCCCACCGCGCCACCTCGCCAGACGCAAGCCACGCGCGGTCGCGATACTCCCAGTTCCCGCCGGTGGCCTCACCGTCCAGCTCGCAGCGCAGGCAGACATCCAAGCTTGACGCGTCCGCGTCGCGGACGAAGCCGACGCACCCGGTCACCCGCACCGAAGCGCCAAGTTCTTCGCGGGCTTCCCCCGCCAGGCACGAAGCAAGCCGGACCGCATCCAGCTCGCGAGCCTCCGGCGGCGCTTCCACCGCTCCGCGCGGCGCACTCTCCCACATCCCCGCATAGATGCGGACCCGGTCGCTCCGCCGGCCCAGAAGCACTTCCTCGCCCGCGCGACCCGGCCTCACGCAAAGCCCGGTGATGCCCAGACTTTCAACCTTCAAGCCCGCGACATGACCCGCGACAAACGCTTTGTAACTCGTGCGCCGGCAGACGATCACCCCGCTCACCGGGTCAAACCGATCGACATGCAGCACCGGGCCGTCGTGCAGCTTCGGATTGATCGCACAGCGGCGCGACCACTCGCGCTCGACGTCTACCGAAAGGGAAGCAGCAAGATCGCCGTCGATCAGAACCCGCACTGAACCTTTCGGCGGACCGAAGACGGCGATGGGCCCGCTCACGACGTGAACTGCTCCAGCCCGCCGAGTTCCGGCAAGCCGAGAGCTTTCGCTTCAGCGGCGATCTGGTCCTTCAGAGCGTCCTGAGCCTGCTGGAGGCCGTCGTTCACGGCTTCAACGATCAGGTTCCCGGCGAGGACGCGGGTGCGCTCGTCGGCGGCGATGCCGGCGGCCAGAGCTTGGGAAATCTCGATGGAGACGACCTTGAGCTGGCCGGAGACGACGGCTTTGACCGCTCCGCCGCCGCCCGAGCCGGTGACGGTGGTCTTCGCGGACTTCTCCTTCACGCGCTCCACCGCGGCTTTGATCTCGCCCTTTTTCCCCAAGAGCCCGGCGATGGCTCCCATCGCTTTGAATTTATCGAACATCGTCACGCTCCTTGTACCGGCGGCTCGCCCGGCGGTCTGATTCTTGGCTGTGCCCGGACCCACGTCGCTCCGAGCTGCGCCATGGCTTTCTTCACCAACGGATGATCCTGCATCGACACGCGCGGGGCCTGGGGTTGAGCGGGCGTGGCAAGCCCGGACCCTGAGTTCTGCTCCCGCACCTCGCTCACGGCGGCTTCGATCTGCACCCTGACCGGCGACCCGCTCGCTTGCCTGAAGAGATTCTCAAGCTCGGTGAGCTTCATCCGTGCGGCCTGCACGATGTCTCTCGGCCCCACGAGCCGCGCAACGCCCGCGGCAAGCCCGAGGAACGTGAGCTCACCGACGATCGCGGAGAGGTACTTTGACGTCCCCGCCGACGCACGCACCGCCTCCCACACCGCGCCCGGATCCGAGCCACGAACCGCCGCGACAGGCGCGACGACGACCGCGGGAGCCGGCACAGGAGCCGGCCCGGGATGGATCCTGGGGGGTGGAGGTGGTGTGGGCGCCGGCCGACGGGGCGCTGGCTCGGCCGGC
>JBIKTT010000570.1:0-3190 GCA_044347925.1 Phycisphaerales bacterium | reverse complement strand
GGCAAATCCTTATCAGTTGTCGTTCGTTATGTCGATGGCGGTGGTACAGAGGAAATTGTTCGCAGTGAGGCGAGCCGTATCGTCCTTGAGCGTAATGAGGGCCCGACTGGAAAAATCTCAATCCGTGGTTGGGCTGCACAGGGCAGCGAACTAAGCGTCGTAAATACACTAGCCGATGCCGATGGCATGGGCCCTTTGAGTTATCAATGGTTTGCCGATGGCATAGCCATCCAGGGAGCAAGCACCGGGCGCTTCACACCCAGCCAGGGTGAGGTTGGCAAGCGGATTGGGGTCAAGGCAAGTTATATCGATGGTAAGGGCACAGCCGAACAATTCAGCAGTGCACTCACCAGCTTGGTGGCCAATATCAATGACTTGCCAAGGGGAACCTTAGGTTTTGAGGGAAGGCTTGAACAGGGTCAAACGCTTGTTGCCAGGCCTCAGTTTACCGATCCAGATGGTATGGGTCCGATCAGCTACCAGTGGTATGCCGACGATGTTTTAATTTCAAACCATAAGGGGGCCGAGCTAAGCCTAAGCCAACTTGAAGTTGGTAAGAAAATTAGCCTTGTTGCAAGTTATACCGATGCCTTTGGCGTACAAGACAGCATTTCGAGTGCGTACTCAACGCCGGTGCTGAATATGAACGATCCTCCTGAAGGTTGGGTTTCCATTCAAGGTGGGCAGCAGGATCCTCAAGAGGGTTGGAATCTCTGGCCTCAAACCAACTTGCGCGACCCCGATGGTATGACGGCCTTGACTTATGTGTGGCTGGCCGATGGCGTAGAGGTCGCAAGATTTAGTGGCAGTTCCGCCAAAGATCCGAGCTTGCTGTTAAAGCAAGAGCACGTTGGTAAAAAGATATCGGTACAGGTTGTATATGTAGATGGACAAGGGACGCTTGAATCGCTCACAAGCATGCCTACGACAGCCGTCATTAATCGTAATGAGATGCCCCTTGGGCGTATTAAGGTGACGGGCGAGCCAATCGTTGGTCGCTACCTAGAGATAAGCAACAACATCACCGATGCAGATGGTTTGGGTACCTTCACGTATCACTGGTTGATTCACGGGCAAAACGTCGTCACAACTGAACCACGGCTGCTGCTGATTAGTCAGTATGTTGGGGCACAGATTCAGGCTGAGGTGCGCTACGAGGACGGCGGAGGTACGGCAGAGCGTGTCTGGACTGCGCCCTATCGAGTTGTTGTCATGAGCAATAATTTGCCCTCTGGTCAGGTGTTGCTAAGCGGTGATCCCAAGCAAGGTCAGCTACTTACCGCTACAAATAATATTTCAGATAGGGATGGCTTGGGCGAGATCAGTTATCGCTGGCTCGCAGACGGTGAAATCATCCCTGGTTCAATAGGGTCAACGCTTTTACTGACATCGGCACATGCAGGGCGGGCGATATCGGCAGTCGCCCACTATACCGACCGAAATGGTGCCCAGGAGGAGGTGGCCTCAAAGCCGACAGTTCCTGTCGTAAATATGAATGATCCACCCGTTGGTTCGGTGGGTATTGCAGGGCTGCTAAGCCAAGGTCAAACACTTACAGCCTTCAACAATCTCTCAGATCCCGATGGTATGGGGGTTTTGAGTTACCAATGGTATGCAGCAGGAAAGGCTATCGACGGTGCTAATGCTCAGACCTTAAAACTCGATCAGTCATTAGTTGGAAAAGCTATATCAGTTTATGCGATCTATACCGATGGCTTTGGCACGATTGAGCGTGTCGAGAGTCCACCGACTGCTGCGATAGCAAACCTAAACGACCCGCCAATCGGTTCTATAAGCATTCGTGGTGACCTCAGCGCTGGCTCAGTGGCGATTGCTGAAGTGAATCTTCAGGATGCAGATGGGCTGGGCCAGTTTCGCTACCAATGGAGCCTCGACGGTCAGATCGTTCCCCGTGCGCAAAACGATCGCTTAAGCATCGATGAAAGTATGAAGGGTAAGCGCCTGAGCCTTACCGTGAGCTATTTTGATGGCTTAAATACCTTTGAAACGCTAAGCATCGATGCCTTGTCTTTGGTGATGCAAAAGCTCACCGGTACGGAGGGTGATGACAGTCTTGAAGGTACATCGCGGGCTGATCGACTACTGGCTATGGGTGGCAACGATGTCATCGTCGGCTATGCGGGAGACGATACGCTCTTTGGGGGTGCGGGCGACGACAAGCTCTATGGTGCCTTAGGCAATGATTTGTTGGACGGCGGCTCAGGTCGTGATTGGGCGGTTTTCGGCCCGCTTGGTTACACCGACCCTAATCGATCTGTGAACCTTGGGTTGTCCGAGTTCCGTTGGGGCGACTCGTTGTTTACCATCCGTGATGAAAGTTGGCATTTAGATACCCTGGTTGGCGTCGAAGGCGCATGGGTTGAAGGTACCGATTTTCATGACCGTATTCAGCTGGGTGCTGGTGATGACTATATCGATGCAAAGGGTAGCGGCGATCACCTTGAATTGGGCGCAGGCAACGACTGTGTGCTGGCTGGCGATGGATGGGACTACATCGTTCCAGGCCCAGGCAGGGACACGGTCGATGGCGGTGCAGAAGAGGATCACGTTGACTATGCCTGGACTGTCGGGTCAAAAACGCCGATACCAACCCGCGGCATTGAGGTCAATCTCGAAGCGCTTTATGCCATTGACAACTGGGGTGACCGCGACCACTTGATTCGCGTTGAAAACATCGGCGGTAGTTTTCTCAATGACTTAATCATTGGTGATGCATCTAACAATGCGCTGTTGGGCTACGATGATGACGATACTTTGCGGGGGCTTGGAGCAAACGATCGACTTGATGGCGGCGCGGGTGATGACTGGCTTTACGGCGGGGAAGGCGACGACCGAATCGTTGCAGGTGGTGCTGATGATTTTGGCAATGATTACGCTGATGGTGGCGCGGGTTATGATGTTGCAGAATATAACTATCGTGATCTAAACCAGTCGATTTATTTTGTTGTCACAGCTTCGACCGGTCAGCAAATTGATGCTTTTGGTGGCCTCGATACACTCATTGCCATTGAACAGGTTCAAGTTGTTGGGGGGCTGGCATCAGATGTATTGATCGGCGAAGATCGACGCGATGAGCTCTACGGTGAGGCAGGAAACGACACGCTTATCGGGTATGCGGGCAACGATCATCTCGACGCTGGCTCTGGTGACAACTGGATTGAGGCAGGAC
>JBIKTT010000409.1:0-3203 GCA_044347925.1 Phycisphaerales bacterium | reverse complement strand
TCAGGACGCGAACACGCGGATCGTGCTGATCGGCACGACGATCCTCGGGGTGGCGTCGGCCGTCATCGGGGCGTTCGCGGTGCTTCGCAAGCAGGCGCTGGTGGGCGACGCCGTGGCACACGCGGCACTTCCGGGGATCTGCCTGGCGTTCTGGGTCGTGGGCGATCGCAACTTCGCGGCGTTCATGGTCGGTGCCCTGATCTTCGGCCTGATCGCCGCGGCGTTTGTCGCGTTTGTGCGCTCGGCGACGCGGATCAAGGAGGACGCGGCGATCGGCTTGGCGATCGGCGGGTTCTTCGGACTGGGCATCGTCCTTTCGAGGGTGATTCAGAACGACGCCTCGGGCAACCGAGCGGGGCTGGACAGCTTCATCTTCGGGAAAGCGGCGAGCATGGTGACCGACGATGCGAAGCTGATCGCGATCGTGGCCGGCGTCGTGCTCGCCACGGTCGGGCTTCTCTACAAGGAATTCAAGGTTCTGAGCTTTGATCGTGGGTTCGCAGAGAGCCAGGGCTGGCCGGTGGTTCCGCTGGACCTGACGATCATGCTGCTGATCTGCGTGTGCACGGTCGTGGGTCTGCCTGCGGTGGGCGTGGTGCTGATGGTGTCGCTTCTGGTCATTCCACCGGCGGCGGCACGATTCTGGACTGACGAACTGGGAACGATGGTGGTTCTCTCGGGGATCTTCGGCGGTCTTGCCGGCATGCTCGGCACGGCGCTGAGCGCGACAATCCCCGCGCCGGTCTCCGGTCTGACGCGGGGGTGGCCGACGGGACCGCTGATCACGCTGACGGCGGCGGCGATCTTCATGGTGTCGATGTTCGCAGCGCCGCGGCGCGGGATCATCGGCGAGATGGCGAGGCGGATCCTGCTCCGACGTCGCGTGGCGCGGCAGAACCTGCTGCGGCGGGTCTACGAGGCGCTCGAGCCGGGCGGGGACCTCTCACGCGGCTGGAGCATCGACAACCTTGACGCGACGAGCGATCGCGAGCGCCGGGCGGTCGGACGCGAAGTTCATCGCGCGACGCGGGCCGGCCTCGTCGCTCCCACGGGCACGGGGTGGGTGCTGACGGCGCGTGGTCAAGCCGCCGCTTCGCGGATCGTGCGGGCGCACCGGCTTTGGGAGATCTTCCTTATCACGCAGGCGGGGATCGCTCCGGACCGCGTGGACCGGGACGCCGACGAGATCGAGCACGTCCTGCCTCCCGAGACGCTTGCGGACCTCGAAGCCCGGCTTGCGGAAGCGGGACGGGTCCCGCTCGGGCCTCCGACTCCGCCCTCCCCCCACTCCTCCGCGGGCGCGATGGTGAACTGACATGCCGACACGTTTGGTCATCCTCGTTGGTCTTCTCACCGGCGCGATCTCGCTCGCAGGGAGTGCCTCGGCGGCGGAAGCGTCGACGGCGGCGGCGGCCGCTTCTCGGGCGTGGCTGACGGTCGGCGGGTATGAGGTTCGAAGCGACGATCTGTGGGTCGCGGGGACGGCGGTGCTTTGCAGCGTGGCCTGCGGCGTGCTGGGGTGCTTTCTGGTGCTTCGGCGGATGTCGCTGCTCGGGGATGCGATCTCGCACGCGATTCTTCCGGGGCTGGCGCTGGCGTTTCTGGTGACGCAGAGCCGGGCTCCGCTGCCGATGCTCGCGGGCGCGATGGTGGTGGGCATCGCGACGGCGTACCTCTCGGCGGGGCTGAACAGGTGGGGGCGGGTTTCGGAAGATTCGGCGATGGGCGTGGTCTTCACGTCGCTTTTCGCGATCGGCGTGGTGATGATCACGTGGGTGGCGCGGGATGTGGACCTTGACCCCGGCTGCGTGCTTTACGGGTTGATTGAGTTCACGCCGTTCGACACGGTCGCGATCGCGGGAGCGGAGATTCCGCGGGCGTTCGCGTGGCTCGCGGCGGTGCTGGCGGTGAATCTGGCGTTGATCACGATCTTCTACAAGGAGCTCAAGATCGTCTGCTTTGATCCGTACCTGGCGGCGACGATGGGGATCAGCGTCACGCTGGTGCATTACGGGCTGATGACGACGGTCGCGGCGACGGCGGTGGCGTCGTTCGAGTCGGTGGGATCGATCCTGGTGGTCGCGATGCTGGTTGCGCCCGGAGCGACGGCCCACCTGCTTACGGACAGGCTTTCGCGGATGCTGTGGCTCGCGGGCGTGGTCGCGGCGATGAGTGCGATCGCGGGGTACGTGCTGGCGGTGTGGATCGACACGTCTGTCGCCGGGATGATCGCGACGGCCTCGCTGGGGCTTTTCGTGCTTGCGGCGCTTTTCGCGCCCCGGCACGGGTACGTGAGCAAGCAGGCTCGGCAGTTCGCGCTTTCGATGCGCATCGCGCAGGAGGACGCGCTCTGCATGCTGTATCGATGGGATGAGCGCGGGAAGTCGAGAGCGGACGCGCCGGGTGAGCCGCTGACGGGACGGGAGCTGTCCGCGGGCATGCGCACGGGGTGGCTGGGGAAGGTTGCGGTGTGGATGCTGACCCGCCGCGGCTTGGTCGCGAGGAAGGACGGCGGGCTGGTCGCCACGCCCGACGGGCTCGCGCTCGCCGGCCGCATCGTCCGTGGGCACCGGCTCTGGGAGTCGTTCCTCGCGCGGCATCTTTCGCGACCGGCGGACCGCGTCCACGCCGGCGCCCATCGGGCGGAGCACTTTCTCTCCGAGCAGATTCAGTCCGACCTCGAGGAGGGCGGCACCGTACGGACCGACCCGCACGGGCGGTCGATTCCTCCATCTGCGTAGCGTGATCCGCTTTCGCGCGACGCTTGTTCAGCGGATCGGCTTGACGCGGATCTCAACCATCTGCGTCTCGACGAGCTTGCCGTCGATGTTGAGCATGCTCTTGATCGTGTAGGTGCCGATCTCGGTGAACTTGACCCGCGCGACGCGGCCGGACTGCTCCTCGCTGAGGTCTCCGGCGGTGGTCGACCAAGTCACGCGAGCGTCGCGTCCATAGGTATCGTGGGTCCGAGCAACCACGGTCACGGTCTCGCCCACGACGATCTCGCGCGAGGAGGGTTCAAGGGTGAGACCCGCGGTGGTCGCGCCTGAGCCGGAATAGGACGACTGGTTGCAGCCGGCCGCGGCCATTACCAGCAGGGCGGCGACGGCAAGATGCTTCGCACGTTGCATAGAGAATCTCCTTTACAATTGTGTCGGTAGCGGAAGGTCACGACGGATCTGCTCCGTCGGGAACGTAGGTCA
>JBIKTT010000408.1:0-3210 GCA_044347925.1 Phycisphaerales bacterium | reverse complement strand
CGTCGTCGTCTTGCCCGACCCCGTCGGCCCGCACACCAGGAACATCCCGTGATCCTGATCCGCCGTCCGACGCACACGGTCCGCCATGTACATCACCATGCCGACCTCGGTCAGGCTCGACGGTGCGTTCATGATGTCAAGCACGCGAAGCACCAGCTTCTGCCCGTACACGCTCGGTGTAAAGCTCACGCGGTACTCCACCCGCCGCGAGTCAAACAACCCCGAAAAGTGCCCCTCCAGCACCGCATCCCGCCCCGCGACGCGCATGTTGCACGCCGCTTTCACCAGCCCGAACACAAGCTCGCCCGCCCGCTGCGGAAGCTCCAGCACCGTCACCATGTTGCCGTCGACGCGAAGACGAACGTGATACGTCTCCTGCTTGGGCTCGATGTGAATGTCCGTCGCCCGTGCCTTGATCGCAAGGTGAAGCAGCAGCCGCACCGCCACCGGCCCGTCGCTCGACCCCGACAGCGCCTGGCTCGGCTTGCCCTGGCTGTCGATGATCGCGATCTCCGGATGCTTGTCCTGCTTGGGCGGCAGCGAGTTGATCAGCTCCGTGATCCCGACCTGCCACCCCTGGTCCTTGCTCGCCTGCCCGATCCCCGCCGAATCCGGAATCTCAAGCGCGGAATCCGAGAGCGATGCCCGTTCGGCTTCCTCGTCGTCGCGCTCAAGCAGAAACTCGTGGCTCCCCACGCGGATCACATCCCCCGGCCGCAGCTTCTGATCCTTCACCTTGGCTTCGTTGACCTTCGTCCCGTTCTTCGAGCCCAGATCCTTGACCAAGTACCCGCCCTCGCAAGGCTCGATCTCCGCGTGGAACCGGCTCGCCTGGTCGTCCGTCAGCGGGATCGAGTTGTCCGGGTGCCGCCCGATCGAGATCTTCTGCTGCGTCAGACGCACGACCTGAGCCGTGCCACGAATCGGTTTCAGATACCAGATGCCCATGAGAGTGTCCCCGACCACAACGCCCAAACACGACCGAAAGTGCCCAGACCAATCCGGCCCGGCACCACGCCTGCCAACAGATAGGGCCCGATCCGACCCGAAGGATCCACGAATCCTACCAGAACTTTCGGGAACGGGTCGGGATCCGCCCCAGCCAGCCCACACCCGTCCTTTCCCCCTACACTCGCCCCGCCATGATCGACCTCAAGCAACTCCGCGACAACCCCGCCCGCTTCGCCCTCGGCGCCAAAGCCAAAAACATCCACGTCGACATCGACAAGCTCCTCGCTCTCGATGCCGATCGTCGCCACCTTCAAACCGAAGCCGACAAGCTCCGCGCCGAGCAGAACCGCATCGCCAAGGAGTCCGGCCCGCAGATCGGCAAGCTCAAAGGCCAGATGAAAGGCCTCAAGGGCCCCGACGCCGACGCTCTCCAAAAGCAGATCGACGACCTCGCCGCCAAGCCCATCGCACTCAAGAACGCCGTCCACGAGATCGAGCAGAAGCTCGCCACCCTCGAACCCGCGATGCGCGAAATCCTCCTTCAGGTTCCGCAGCCGCCCGACGCCGACGTCCCCGTCGGCACCTCCGCCGAGGACAACGTCGAACTCCGCCGCTGGAACCCCGCCGGATTCGACACCGCCAAGCCATTCGAAGCCCAGCGCGGCTTTAAGCCCAAGTCCCACCTCGAACTCGTCCGCGACCTCAAACTCGCCGACTTCGAACGCGGCGTCAAGCTCGCCGGCTCACGCTCCTACATCCTGACCGGCGACGGCATGAACCTCCACAACGCCGTCCTCCGCTACGCCGTCGACTTCATGGTCTACAAGCAGGGCTTCTCCGCCATGTCCGTCCCCGTCCTCGTCAAAGAGGAAGCCATGGTCGGCACCGGCTTCTTCCCCGCCGGCCGCGAACAGGCCTACCTCGTCGATGAACGCCACCGCGGCGGAGCTCCCGAGGGCTACGACCTCTTCCTCACCGGCACCGGCGAGGTCGGCCTCATGGGCATCCACATGGACGAGATCCTGGACGAAGCCCAGCTTCCCCTCAAGTACGTCACCGTCTCCACCTGCTTCCGCCGCGAAGCCGGCGCCGCCGGCAAGGACACCGCCGGCCTCTACCGAATCCACCAATTCGACAAGGTCGAGCAGGTCGTCATCTGCAAAGCCGACGAAGCCGAATCCCGGCAGTGGCACAAAACCATGATCGGGTACGTCGAGCAGATCCTCCAATCGCTCAGCATCCCGCACCGCCTCCTCCAGTGCTGCACCGCCGACCTCGGCGTCAAGAACGCCGACATGGTCGACATCGAATCCTGGATGCCCGGCCGCGGCCCGGTCACCAACGGCACACCTGCGGGCGAATACGGCGAAACGCACTCGGCAAGCCGCCTCTACGACTACCAGTGCCGCCGCCTCAACATGCGCTACCGCGCCGGCGGCGCGGTCGGCAAGGGCGAAACCGTCTTCTGCCACTCCCTCAACAACACCGTCCTCGCCTCGCCCCGCTTCCTCATCCCCCTCCTCGAAAACCACCAGAACGCCGACGGCACCGTCACCATCCCCGAACCCCTCCGCCCCTACATGGGCGGCCGTTCCAAGATCGGCTGATCTCTCCTTCAGAGCCCGCCGCGCCAGCAAGGGAAGTTCGACACTTCACCCCCAGAGAGGCAAACACCTCGTCGCCACGGCGGCGTCGCATGCGATCGCGCAGCGACTCCAAAGCTCCCGACCGTTCCAAGATCGGCCGACCTCTCTTTCAGAGCCCGCCGCGCCAGCAAGGGAAGTCCGACACTTCACCCCCAGACAGGCGAAGACCTCGTCGCCGCACTGACGTCGCGTGCACTCGCGCAGCGTCAATGAGCCCGCAGCGCCACCAAGGGAAGTTCGACACTTCACCTTCAGACAGGCAACCCCCTCGTCGCCGCACTGACGTCGCGCGGGCGCTCGAAAACGACAGAGGCTCCTTGAACAAGCCGCGGTCCGTCCGCAAGGCGTGTTCAAGGAGCCCGCTGAGAGAGGGGAGTTCTTGAAGGTTCCGACCACCCCACCCGCGAGAGGTGGGGGAGTTCGACATTACTTCGACGCCAGCCGCGGCGGAGAACGATCGGCCATCATCTGATTCGGCATCGACACGCGCGTCGCGCCCGCCAGGTTCATCATCGGCGTCGCCGCCCGAACTTCCATCCGGTTCCGCACCCGCGGCAGGTCCGTCGGAGCGGGAATCACGGCTTTGGGCGTCAGGTCAATCGCCTGCTTCGTC
>JBIKTT010000407.1:0-3212 GCA_044347925.1 Phycisphaerales bacterium | reverse complement strand
CCTCGCGTCGGCGCTGACCGCAGCTCATTCCGCGAGGGGCCCCCGAGCAACTTCCTTCGGGGCCTGCAAGTGTCGAAGCCGTGTTGCCCGTGGTGATCGCGAAGCCCGAGCATCGCGTCGCGGAGATCCGCGAGCGGCACCGAGACGTGCTCAGCCCGCGTCGAGCGCTGCGGATCGGACGAAATCGGAGACGGTTCGAAAACCAGCCCGGGAAGCGGCGGACTCGAGGGCGAGCCGCTCTTCAATGGTCAGGCGGATGTTGACCTGTTGGTCGCGTTTGCCTTCCTTGGCCGGACGCGGCGGCGTTTCGCCGGCTTCGAGCATGGTCGCGATCCCCGCGACGGCGGCTTCGAGGACCGATTTTGCGCACGAAGCGATGTCGGGTCCGTCGCCCATGGACATCGGAAGCTCGAGCGTGCGGCCGAAGTAGCCGACCTCGGAATTAGGAGTCAGCACCAACTGATATTGGGATGCGAGTTCGCGAGCGCGATCGAGGATCTTGCGCGGGAAAGGGGTCTTCGCCACGGCCGGCTTTCCGCTCCTGGCGACCTTCGAGGCGTGTTCGGATTTGCGGATGGTCGGCGTCAGCGACCCAGCCGCGATCACCCTTGGCGACGATGAATTCTTCGCCCGCTTTGGCGAGGACTTGGTGCGAGCCCGAGATGTGGTTGCGCGTCCAGTCATGGAAATCAGCATGCGGCACCGGCGCGGCGTCAATTCAATGCGCTTTGGGTCAGGAGACGAGCGACTGAAGAAGAGAAGGTGTCAAACCGAACGTCGGGCCGCGACGATGTCCGTCAGCACGTCCGCTTGGTGGTCGGCGTGGTAGCTGCTTCGGACGAGCGGGCCGCTTTCGACGACCTTGAACCCGCGAGCCAGAGCTTCGGTCTTGTAGCCGGCGAACTGATCCGGGGTGACCCATCGTTCGATGGGGAGGTGGTTTCGGGTGGGCTGAAGGTACTGCCCGATCGTGAGGATGTCGCAAGCTTCGCCGGTCGCGGGGCCGGTGGTGGCCCGAGTGCCGATGAGGACATCGTCGAGCAGGTCGAGGACTTCATCGTCGCGCTCGCCGATGCCGACCATGATTCCGGTCTTGGCGACGCCGCCCTGTTCCTTCACGCGGCGGAGAAGCTCGAGCGAGCGGTCGAACTTGGCCGACGGGCGGACGGCGGGGTACATGCGGCGGACGGTCTCGAGGTTGTGGTTGATGATGTGGGGAGCGGCGTCGATGACCATCTGGAGCGCGGCCCAGTCGCCCATGAAGTCCGGGATGAGGACCTCGATGGACATGCCGGGGCAGGCTTCCTTGGACCGGATGATGGTTTCGGCCCAGATGCCGGCGCCGCCGTCCTTGAGCTCATCGCGGTTGACGCTGGTGATGACGATGTGTTTGAGCTTGGCGTGCTCGTACATCAAACGGAGGGATTCGGCGACGCGGCGGGGCTCATCCTTGTCGAGGGTGGGGGGGCGGCCGGACTTGACGTTGCAGAAGCCGCAGGAGCGGGTGCAGGTGTCGCCGAGGATCATGATCGTGGCGACGCCGCGCGACCAGCACTCGCCCATGTTGGGGCACGACGCTTCCTCGCAGACGGTGTGAAGCTTGTACTGGTCCATGATCCCCTTGAGGCGGAGGTAGCCCTCGCCGCCGGGGACGCGGGCGCGGAGCCAGTCGGGCTTCTTTTTGAGGGAGAGGTGCTGCTGGCCGTCCTGGTTGTTGAGGACCATGGAGGACAAGCTCAGCTTGGGGGCCGGCATGGTGCGGAGGGGGTCGCCGCCGAGGGGCTTGGGGTGCCTTGAGAGGGTCCTGGCGATCGCGTCCGGGTGGGCACCCGAGGGGTGGGGTTCCTGGGGCTGGATCTGCGGGCTTGAGGGAGGGGTGGTCGCCCCGGGGGAGTCCATAAGGAAGGGTAGGTGGGGCGGTCGGGTTTTCCCGTCCGAACCGGCGGCAAAGTCGGGGCGTACCCGGGAGCCGACACCGGCGGGCAGACCGGCGGAACCCCCTCGGGCGACCGAGCGGGGGTGGGTTCTGGTTTGCTAGGATAGCGAAGACCGATAAACGGGTGGTCAGGACGACCTGCCCGTACGCCCCCACCAAGACCTCGCGCTGCGCGATGGTCAAGGAGATCGAAGTGCCGCACCCCGTTCCCACTCGCGACGTCCGCGCCACCACGACGCTCATCCTCTCCGCCGGGATGGCGGCTTTGCTCGGGGGATGCACGTCGCTCGACTCCTATCTTGATCCGAGCGTCGTGGGCCGCTGGGAGTACACGCCGACGACGGTGCCCGTGCTCAGCCACATCAGCTCGATCGAGGACCGTCCGCAGGACCTGGTCGAGTTCAGCAAGGTCAGTTCCGAGGACCTGCTCCCGAATCCGTCGGACTACCGGATCGGCCCGGGCGACCGTTTGCAGGTCAAGCTTTACGACGTCATCTCGCAGGCGGAGGTCACGACGTACGAGCGGACGGTTGACATCCGCGGGCTGATCGATATCCCGCAGCTCGGCCGGTTCTACGTCAACGGCCGCAACGTGCCGCAGGTGAAGGCGATGATCGCCGAGCAGGCCAAGCAGCTCGTCGCCGATCCCACGATCGAACTGGACATCATCGAAACCCGCCAGCAGACCTACAGCATCGTCGGCGGGATCGACCGCCCGGGAACGTACATCATCCCCGGGCCGGACTTCCGCATTCTCGCGGCCATCACCAGCGGCGGCCGATTGGATTCGACAGCCAAGGACATCTACATCATTCGGTTGGTCCCGCTGGATCCGGCTCTGGACGATCCTTCGGGCGCTCCGCCGGCCGATGCCGTGGTTTCGGGAGCTTCGACTCCGGGCGGAACGCCCGCGGCGAACCCTGCCAATCCGTCGGGCACTTCGCCGGGCAAGACCGGCAACGACCTCCTGAACGAGATCGACTCCATCAGCGGCGAGAAGAAGAACGGCAACTCGCCGAGCCCCGCGGTGATCCGCGGCGCAGGCCAGCGTCAGCCTGGCGCAGGACGCGAGCCCGTGATTGATCTGACCGACCCCGCGCCCAACGCCAAGCCGACGGCCGCCGCTCAGCCCAAGGCCGCTTCGAACGGTGCCAGCGCTCCGTGGATTTTCATCGATGGCAAGTGGCAACTCGCCCCCAAGAGCGCGTCGGGCTCCGACGCCGGCATGACGCTCCCCGGTGAGAACCGCCAGCCCCGCGAGATCGTGACGCAGCGC